>JACMJT010000234.1 GCA_014380505.1 Hyphomicrobiales bacterium
CTTACTGGAGGAACGATATTTCTTGATCCAAACTGAAAAAGACTCACTCAAATTTCCGAAATCCTTTTTTGTATTACCAAATTTGTCCTGTACTTAGGGGCATGGGATCGGGATGAAAACCATACAAGGCGCGAGTCCGAACCTCCAGAGAGCGTGTGAGATTCTCGGCCAAATCCAAGGATCGGTAAAGTTCGGTACTGGTGAAATATGTCAAATATTCCAAGGCAAGTTCGTATTTCCCTGCGCTGATCAGGACCTCCGCCGCTTCCGAAACGTTTTGATGCCGGGAGAACAGTTCCCGCTCCACGCCTTCCCAAATAGAAAATATTTCCGCCATGTAAAGCGCGGGATGAAGCGTTATGAAATGCAGAAGCCGCTTAAAGACATAAGTGGCAGATCGCGTGCATTCAATTGCCTGTGGCACCACGGAAATAGCTTCGGGCTTGCGCCCATCGATAAATTTTGCAGATTCGTTCGCCGTCAAATAACGGTGCTGGCAAAATTCCTCCGGAATCTTCGAGACGCCCATATAAATTGGAACAAAGGGCGCCGCTATTGAGCTTGTTTGCGTGTGCCAAAGCATTCTTAAATCACTGGAAGCGGGATTCACAAGCGGCACCACTTGACCATATCCCGCTGTATCTCCCGTCAGTTTCGGCGTCCTTACAGCCCAGATCACATCCTGAAGAGATATCTTTCCAGGCCGCTGCGCCCGGGAAAGCATTTCTGACTCGATCCATTGGACGCCTTCCCAGCGATGGCGGCCATCGCCATAAACATTGTTGACATTGAACGCTTCACCGGAATCCGGTTTGAACCAACCCCGCTCTATTGCGAACGACACTAAATTTGGGGAATATAGATAATCCGGATGGCCGCTGGTAAGGTCTATTTCGTCGATATAGCCTGGCCGGGAAGCGCGAATGCTATTCTCGCCCAATCGCTCAGCTACCCACAAGTTTTGACCGCCAGCGAATTCAATTATTATCCAGCCTTCATCGGGATCAGCGATGAGGTGGGAGTTGCCTCCGTAGGTCGAATGCCCATACTCGGCAATAAGGGAGCCAATTAGCGCCACTCCCTCACGGGCAGACTGCGCCCTTTCCAAGACAAACCGCGCCAAATCACTGTAGTTCGGACCAGTTTGATCAGCGGGCGTCATAGCTATCAGTTCTTTACGAGACGCAGACCATATGTCACGGACAGCGACGCCGTATTCGTTTAAGCCCCCATTTGTGAGCGGCGCCGGCATCCCTTTATAGTAGCTGTAACTCACTCGGATATGCTTAGCCGTTTCCGAAACTTGTTTTACCGTGGACGGATATCCGGGTAAATCGGCCGCCGGCGTGACTCCTACGGCTACGGTTTCACCAGGTTCGTGATTTCCTTTGGGAATGATTTCTAGCCAATGGCTAGAGGGTTCGTCGCCATATCCGGCCAAGTAGGAAATTCCGTCTTTCGTGTGATTTTTGCCGATGTACAGTCCGTAACTCATCGTGGATTCCCAAGTGATGGATTTTCAGGTGCCAACTGAATAACGGATACGCGGTCAATTCTTAAACGGCGCATTTTGGATAAACTTCGAGTTCAAGATTTCCGCGCGAGTCTATGTGCGTGCATCAAGCACGAGAGTGGCCGAAGCCTGTGTGCCATAGCGGCCATATATGGTGAAATCCCGGCGAAACGCCAGCGTGCTTGCTCAAGCGCCGGCCCTATGGTCAAAGCGCCGCCGTGACCGCGAAATCGCGCATCAATCCGTGGATCGTCGTGTGGCTGTGTTTTGCCACGCTTTCCATCGTCATGTCGGCCCGGCAATCGGTTTCCGTCATGACCGATGAATGGGCCAACACGCTCGGTTGGTCGAAAACCTTCATAAGCTCGGGTCAATCCGTGGCGCTCATCATGGTGGCGATCTTCTCGCCCGTGGCCGGAAATCTGGCGGACCGTTTCGGCGCCCGCATCATGCTGGTGGCTGGGCTTCTGCTGGTGACGGTGGGATTGCTGGTTTTTGCCACCCTGCCCATGGCCGGTCTTTATATTCTGGGCTATGGCCTCATCGCTGGCATAGGCTTTGCCACCTGCAACATGCATCTGATCTCGACGGCCCTTGCCAAGATTTTCAGGGAGAACCGGGGGCTCGCCACCGGCATCGCCAATTCGGGGGCAACAGCCGGGCAATTCATTACGGTGCCGCTGTTCGCCATCGGCCTCACGTGGTTCTCATGGCGCTGGAGCATCCTCGCTGTCGCCATAGCCTGCGCCATCATGGCCGCGGTCATCTGGGTCATGCTGAAACCCACGGCAGAAGAAGCCGCGCAAAAATCCGAAACGATTTCCGAAGAGCCCCTGTGGACCCGTCTCAAATTCCTTCTCGCCAATCCGACCTTCCACATTCTCTACTGGAGCTTCTTCATCTGCGGCATCACCACGACGGGCGCCATTGAAACTCACTTCCTGCCCTATGCCGCCTTCTGCGGCATCCCGCCCGTTCCGGCGTCGGGCATCTATGGGCTTACTGCGGCGATCAATTTCGCCGCCATGTTCCTCTCGGGCTACCTCACCGACCGGATGAACCGCCCGCTGCTGCTCGGCACGATCTATCTGGTGCGCTCGCTCTCCTTCATCGTGCTCATGAACGCCGGCGCCAGCTATGAAATGATGATCCTGTTCGCCGTGATCTACGGCATCTTCGACTATTCCACCGTGCCGCCTACGGCGAGCCTCGTCGCCTCACATCTGGGCTTGAAGATCATGGGCCTCGCCATGGGCCTTATCTCCGGCGGCCACGCATTGGGCGGCGCGCTTGGCGCCTTCCTCGGAGGCTATCTCTTCGATCTTTTCGCCCGCTACACGGAGATGTGGTGGGTTGCCTTCGGCACGGCGATCTTAGCGGGGCTGATGGTGTTTATGCTGCGGGAGAACAGGATGGAACGAGGGCTGGTGCCTGCGGCGGGGTGAGAAGTCGCAGGATGTCACTAGGCCTTTTCGATCTTCGCTGCTCGAAGTATAAGAAACCAACGCGTGCCGTCTCGGCATGTGCAATTGATGAAATGCCTAAACGCCGCCGATTGCCCAAAGGACTCCAGCAAGGCGGGTATCCAAGAGACGTTTATGGACGAACGAATTCAATGACGGAATTCTGGGATCTCGACATTGCGGCAATGGAGTTGGAAGATTTTGAAAAGAATGGTCTGCAAGTCTTTCGTAACTATGTAAAAGCATTCGACAAGCACGCCGCAGAGCAATTCAGCATCGACATTGGCTCGGCTTCATTTGATCTGACATCACTCGACGGGCTACTTCGCCTCGTTTGCGCAGAAGATATTCGATTCCTCCCAATAATTGTTTGCTCTTTTGCAGACCAACAACTTGAGCAGATGTTTAAGCGGGAGATTCCTGAAACAGTTCCTGGTGGTCGATCATCAATGCTGAGCGGATTTGGAAGCCTTTCAAGGTTTTCGCAGCGAATCCAAATTGCTTATGCGTTCGGCTGGATGGGTCGAGACTTACTTGAGGAGCTGAGTAAGCTCCGCAAAATTCGTAACGATGCATCTCATTCTTGGGATTTGAACGTTTTGCGCGAAAAGGTAGACATTTTAATTGATGGGAGAATGCGACCGCTTGAGAAAGAACTTGGCGATGGTGTACGACTCCCCGATAGATTTTGGGAATCGCTCAACAAAGAATCAACGTTTAGAGTGCGGCTCGTATGGTTGGTTGGAAGGTGTTTCTATGAGTCACGCTTATTTCCTCAAGCCGTTAAACGTCGATTGAACCCATATCAAGCTCTCTACGGTGAACATAAATCTGGACTACTGATCGATGTCGCCGACAAATGTGTGTCGTCTACGAAACTAATAATATCGGTGGATTCCAATAAGAGTGCATGAAAGGCGCCACTCACTCGTTTTCAAATCCGGCCAGTTGCAAATCGTAGGTAGCGTCGTCGATGACGGTGGGGCCGAACAAGTTGCCTTTGTCGGCGATGATTCTGGAAAAAATTTCTTCGCGGGCTCGGGCTGCATCCGGCTCTGAGCTGGCGACGGGGCTTCTCACCAGCTTTGCTTCATCAACGCCGGTCTCCTGCGTCGAGGGCTTCATCCACAGCGCAAAGCTCTTGCCGTTTTCATCGCGGCGAATGTCGAACGCGCCGCGCCCATGGGACAGAACCGCAATTGCCGCCGCTTCGGCGGACAGGTGGCGGGCGATCACCGTGCCGTCGGTGTCGAAGACCGTGTAGGTCATACTCATAGCCCGCGACTGTAGCACGTGACACAATCTTGCCAAGGTTATCGATGTTGCTGGCACCATGAATGACATGGCCCACCGGCAGGACTTCGGCACGGAAGGTATTGCTCCCATGGAGCGGCCCAGCCGGGCCGCGCGGTTTTTCATGGGTGCGGTGGCTTGGGCGGAAAAGCTCAATCTGAGATTTGCCAGGCTCGGCAGCCCATCGGTCTATGACAATGCCGTCTTCCCGTGGGCGGCTGAAATCGAGAAAGCTTATCCCCAAATCCGCGCCGAACTCGAGCGCGTGCTTGTCCGCAAGGCGGAGCTGCCGAACTTCCACGACATCTCAACCGACGTGAAGACGATTTCCACCGACAGCCACTGGAAGACCTTCTTCCTTGTGGGCTTCGGCAAGCCAGCCCCACGCAATATCGCGCAATGCCCGAAGACCTGGGAGACATTGCAGAAAATTCCCGGCCTCAAGACGGCGATGTTCTCGATCTTCGAGCCGGGCAAGCATCTGCCGCCGCACCGCGGTCCCTACAATGGCGTGCTGCGCCTGCATCTGGGCCTGATCGTGCCGGAACCCCGCGATAGGATTGCGATTCGCGTCGGCCGGCAGGTGTGCCACTGGGAAGAGGGCAAAGTGCTGGTTTTCGATGATGCCTATGAACACGAGGCGTGGAACCATTCGGACAAGACCCGCGTCGTGCTCTTCGTCGATTTCGTAAAACCGTTGCGCTTCCCGGCGTCGTTTGTGAACTGGCTACTGATGAATCTCGCGGTGTTCACGCCGTTCATTCAGGAGGGGATGGAGAACCATAACGCCTGGGAAAAGAGGTTTTACAACTTGCCCGAGTCGGAATCTAAATAACCTCATTGGGCATTATGTATTTTGGCCTTTCCATGCTACTCGCTGTTGCATGAATCTGACCTTCCAAACAGAACAGGAAGATGACGGCCGCTGGCTGGCGGAGGTTCCGGAACTCGCGGGTGTCATGGCTTATGGCGCGACTGAACGGGAAGCCATATCCAAGGCTGAAGCTTTGGCGCTACGGGTGTTGGCGGAGCGGCTTGAAAATAACGAGGCGGGGCCAATGAACGTCCGGATTGTCATTGCCGCCGAATGAGCCGATTTCCGGCGACAAAAGCGAAAAAGGTTTTAGCGGCGCTGCTGCGGCTTGGCTGGACCTTGAAACGCCAAACAGGTTCTCATCGAACCCTTTCAAGAGAGGGCTGGCCGGACCTTGTATTTGCCTTTCATGACGGCGAAGAGATTGGGCCCAAAATGATGTCCCGTATTGCAAAGAACGCCGGCCTTTCACGGGGCGACCTTTAAGGCGCGCAATTTGACTTATCCGGCCCTTTCCCCTATGCCGCCCTCGTCTCAAGACGCTTGAACGTCTTCCGGTCTCTCCACACATGGGTTATCCCAAAGAGGTGAGGCGGCCAGCATCCGGCAGCGAGTTTCGCCCCCGGGTGTGAAATGCGTTTGGGCTGAAGGAATAGTGGAATGTTCGAAACCTTAAGCGAGCGATTGGGCTCCATTCTCGACAAGCTGACCGGCAGGGGCGCCCTGTCGGAGGCCGATGTCGATGAAGCCATGCGCGAGGTGCGCCGCGCCCTGCTTGAGGCGGATGTGGCGCTGGAGGTCGTGCGAGGCTTCATCGACAAGGTGAAGGCCCGCGCCGTGGGTGCCGAGATCGTCAAGTCGATCCGGCCCGGCCAGATGGTGGTGAAGATCGTCCACGACGCCCTGGTCGAGACGCTGGGCTCCGAAGGTTCCGCCCTTAATTTGCGCGCGGCACCCCCGGTTGCGATCCTGATGGTGGGCTTGCAGGGTTCGGGCAAGACCACCACCACGGCCAAGATCGCCAAACGCCTCAGCGAGCGCGACAAGCGCAAGGTTCTGATGGCTTCGCTCGACACCCGCCGCCCAGCCGCACAGGAGCAGCTCGCCATTCTGGGCACACAGGTGAAGGTCGACACACTCGCCATCGTCAAGGGCGAGACACCCACACAGATTGCCAAGCGCGCCATGTCCGAGGCACGCAAGGGCGGATATGATGTTGTGATGCTCGATACGGCGGGTAGGCTTCATATCGACGAGGAATTACTCGCCGAAGCAGCCTCCGTGCGCGATATCGCCAAGCCCAATGAAACGCTGCTTGTCGCCGATGCATTGACGGGCCAGGACGCAGTCAATCTGGCGCGCGCCTTCGACGAAAAGATCGGCATTTCCGGCATCGTGCTGACCCGCATCGATGGCGATGGCCGTGGCGGCGCCGCGCTGTCCATGCGCGCGGTCACTGGCAAACCCATCAAGCTCATGGGCACCGGCGAAAAGCTCGATGGTCTTGAAGATTTCCACCCCGAACGCATTGCGGGGCGCATTCTCGGCATGGGCGACGTGGTCAGCCTCGTCGAAAAGGCTTCGCTCAATATCGATCACGACAAGGCGAAAAAAATCGCCGAGCGCATGCGTAAGGGTTCCTTCGATCTCGAAGACCTGGCCGATCAACTCAAGCAGTTGCAGAAACTCGGCGGGATGGGCGGCATGATGAATCTGCTGCCGGGCATGGGCAAGATCAAGAAGCAGCTCGAAGGCGCCGACCTCGACAATTCCGTGCTGAAGCGCCAGATGGCGATCATCGGCTCGATGACGCCTCACGAGAAGCGCAATCCGAAAGTGATGAACGCCAACCGCAAGAAGCGCGTGGCGGCGGGCTCCGGCACGAAGGTGGAAGAAATAAACCGGCTGCTCAAGATGCATTTGCAGATGGCCGCCATGATGAAGCAGATGGGCCAGGGCAAGGGCCTGTTGGGCAAGCTGATGGGCGGCAAGGGTACGCCCGATGCGGCCGAGCTGGAAAGGATGCAGGCCGAGCTGGCGAAGATGGATCCCAACGCTATCCCGCCCGAACTCAAGGATATGATGCAGGGCGGCTCCCTGCCACAAATGCCTTCGGGGCTTCCGGGGTTAGGT
Source organism: Hyphomicrobiales bacterium (assembly GCA_014380505.1). The sequence continues at coordinate 7,217 of JACMJT010000234.1, forward strand.
GGATTGCCGGGCCTCGGCGGTGGCGCACCCTTCAGAGGATTTCCCGGACTGGGGAAGAAGAAATGAAACGCGAACAACAGGAGTAATAAGACATGGCCGTGAAGATCAGGCTCGCGCGCGCGGGCACCAAAAAGCGTCCCTATTATCACATTGTGATCGCCGACGCGGCATCGCCGCGCGACGGCAAGTTCATCGACGTGGTGGGCTCGTTCAACCCGATGCTGGGCAAGACCGACGAGAAGCGGGTGCAACTCGACGCCGAAAAGGCCGCTGCCTGGCTCAAAAAGGGTGCACAAGCGACAGATCGGGTGTTGCGTTTCCTCGACAAGGCCGGCGTGGCCAAGCGTACGCCCCGCAACAATCCCCAAAAGGCGCTGCCCGGCAAGAAACGCCTGGAGCGGGAAAAGGTGCAGGCCGATGCTGCCGCCAAGGCCGCCGAAGCCGCCGCCGCACCAGCCGCCGAAGCCGCAGCACCGCAATCGTAACGGCCGGGCGCCATGACGCCAGGCGATCTTGTCTCCGTCGGCGTCATCACCGGAGCCCATGGCGTGAAGGGAGAGGTGAAACTTCGGAGTTTCACCGCCAGCCCGGAGGCCATCGCGACCTATGCGCTGGAAACCGGATCGGGCGAGCGGATCGAAATCGTGAAACTCCGTCCACGGACGGATGGCTTCATCGCCGTTCTGAAAAATGTAATGGATCGCGATGCCGCCGAAGCGCTGAAGGGCACGGAACTGTTCGTTCCTCGCGAACGCCTGGCCGCACCGGAGGCGGGTGAAGTCTACCTTCGCGACCTTATCGGTTTGGACGTGTGGCACGGTGACAAAAAACTGGGCAATGTGCTGGCCGTGCCGAACTACGGCGCGGGCGATCTCCTCGAGGTGAAGATTGAAGGCCGCAAGGATACGGTGCTGATCCCCTTCTCGGAGAGATTTGTTGTGAGTACCGATCTCGAAGGCGGAAAGATCGTTGTCGATCTGCCGGACGGATTTCTTGACGAGGGATGACCGGTTATCAATGACCTACAAGGCAACCATACTCACGCTGTTCCCCGAGATGTTTCCGGGCTCGCTGGGCCTGTCGCTCGCGGGGAAGGCGCTGGATCAGGGGCTGTGGTCGTTGGAGACCCGCGATATCCGTAAGCATGCCACGGACCGGCATCGCAGCGTTGACGATCACCCGGCGGGTGGCGGGCCCGGCATGGTGCTGAAGCCGGATGTGCTTGCCGCCGCCATTGACGCCGCGCCCCACCTTGGGCCACGTCTCTTGATGAGCCCGCGGGGCGAGCCGCTGACCCAGGCTTTCGTCCGGGACTTGGCGGCGGGGCCGGGTCTTCTCATCGTCTGCGGCCGTTTTGAAGGTGTTGACGAGCGGGTGATAGAAAAGCGGCAGCTCCGCGAAATTTCGCTGGGAGATTTCGTGCTGTCGGGGGGCGAGCCTGCCGCAATGGCCCTGCTCGACGCGGTGGTCAGGCTTCTGCCCGGCGTCATGGGAAAGCCTGAAAGCGGCGTGGAGGAGAGTTTTGAAGATGGGCTTTTGGAGCAGCCCCATTACACCAAGCCCAATAGCTGGGAAGGTGCTGAAATCCCTGCGGTTCTGCTGTCGGGCGACCATCAGGCGATCGCCCGGTGGAAACGCGGGCAACGGGAAGTTTTGACCAAAGTCCGGCGCCCCGACCTTTGGAAAGCCAAAGGGCCGGGAAAGATTTGATTTTCACCAGCATTGGCGGTATACGCCCCGCAACCCCAAAAGGAATTCCGTCCATGAATATCATCGAGCAGCTTGAAAAAGAGCAGGTGGCCCTTGTCGCCGCCCAGCGCGCCGTCCCCGATTTCAGCCCGGGCGACACGGTTATCGTCAATGTCAAGGTGAAGGAAGGCGACCGCGCCCGCATCCAGGCCTATGAAGGTGTCTGCATCGCGCGCTCGGGCGGGGGCATCAACGAGAACTTCACGGTCCGCAAGATGTCCTATGGCGAAGGCGTGGAGCGGGTGTTCCCGGTCTATTCGCCGATGATCGATTCGATCAAGGTGGTGCGCCATGGCAAGGTCCGCCGCGCCAAGCTCTATTATCTCCGTGGTCGCACCGGCAAGTCGGCGCGCATCGCCGAGAAGCAGAAGGCCTTCGGCCTTGCCGCGGCGCCAGAGAAAGAAGCCGCAGCCGAGAGCTGATCGTCCTTGAAGGGATGAGTTTCGAAGGCCGGTGATGAACCGGCCTTTTTGTAGCTAGAGACTGCAAATGACCTTTGAGCCGCCAGGATATGTGCCTCCAGTAGAAGGACGGGCGGCGTGGGATTCCGGGCTTGCGTCCGATCTTTTGGGCGCCATTGTCCTGGTTGGAATCACCTATGTCGATGCCGAAGAGAAGCCCGTTGAGATTGTACAATATTATGGCATGGTGACTGAGGCGGTTGAAGACCGGGGCGTGGCCATCGAATGCCATGGCGTAACCTACAAGGGACAAACAGTCTGGCTTCCGCCGGATCTCCGGGCCTTCCAGCGCGCCCCGCCGGGCACCTATCGCATGCGCGAAACGGGCGAGGTAATCGTCGATCCAGGTTTTACCACATCATGGACCATCGTTCGTCCTGAGCACCAACCACAATGAATCGGCGTTTTATTGCCTGAAACGATAGTGGCCCGTCAGATCGAAGGCGAAGAGGATATCTTCAAGTCTGGCGCCCGCGCCGATGTTGTGGACACAGAGCGGGCGCAAACCGTCATTGCTGGCGCGGTGGGTGACGAGTGCTATGTGGGGGCGTCCACCGGCTACAGTCATCGTCACCACATCGCCCGGCAGATAGAGGGAAGCATCGCTGGAAACCGGTAATGACGCTTTCCGGCGGCTGAAGAACACTTGCAGATTGGGCACCCGCCGGTGATCGATGTTGGAATCGGGCTTTTCCAGCCCCCAAATTCGCGGATAGGATGCGAACGCGCGGCGCATGTCCTCATGCACCAGCTCCTGTAGATCGATGCCGAGACCATCGCGAAATGCCCGGATCACCACGTCCGTACACACGCCGCGTTCGATGGGGACATCGCCGCCGGGATAGGAGAGCGGCACATAGGCCCCATCATACCACAGGGTTTTGCCGATCTGGTTTTCGGCGGCCGCAATGAGTTTTGCGCCCCACGGTTCGGAATTGGCAAAGATGCCACCCGCCGGCGAATGCGGCGCCCCGCCAGCGGCGCCAAGGCCGAGCAACGCGGTGAGAAAAACCCGGCGTTTGATCATTTCTTCAATCCGCCATGCCAACAGGGCAATATTGTGATGCGCCGCCGTCATTTGACTTGCGGGCGGCAGGGGCTAAATAGCCCGGCAATACCGCAATCGGGATCAGCAATGACCAGCCCACGCACGCTTTATGACAAGATCTGGGACGACCATCTGGTCCATGAGGCCGCCGACGGCACTTGCCTGCTCTATATCGACCGGCATCTGGTTCACGAGGTGACGAGCCCCCAGGCCTTCGAGGGCCTGCGCATGACCGGGCGCAAGGTGCGCCACCCGGAGCGCACGCTGGCGGTCGTCGATCACAATGTGCCGACCACCGACAGGAGCCACGGCATCGCCGAACCCGAAAGCCGCATCCAGGTCGAAACGCTGGCCCAGAACGCCAAGGAATTCGGCATTGAATATTTCCATGAACGCGACAAGCGCCAGGGCATTGTCCATGTGGTAGGGCCGGAGCAAGGCTTCACGCTGCCCGGCACTACCATTGTGTGCGGCGACAGCCATACCTCGACCCACGGCGCGTTCGGAGCATTGGCCCATGGCATCGGCACTTCGGAGGTGGAGCATGTGCTGGCCACGCAAACGCTGATCCAGAAAAAGGCCAAAAACATGCTGGTCCAGGTGGACGGCAAACTCGCCCCCCATGCCACCGCCAAGGACATCATCCTGGCCATCATCGGCGAGATCGGCACGGCGGGGGGCACCGGCTCGGTGATCGAATATGCCGGCGAGGCGATCCGGGGTCTCTCCATGGAAGGCCGCATGACCGTGTGCAACATGACGATCGAAGGGGGCGCCAGGGCCGGTATGATCGCCCCCGACCAGAAGGCCTACGACTACCTCAATGGCCGCCCAAAGGCGCCAAAGGGTGCCGCATGGGATCAAGCGCGGCGCCACTGGGATAGTCTGCACACGGACGAGGGCGCCCATTTTGACCGGACGATGAAGCTCGATGCCGCTTCGCTGCCCCCCATTGTTTCCTGGGGTACGAGCCCGGAGGATGTGGTTTCAGTGCAAGGCGTGGTTCCCAACCCCGATGACATCACGGAAGAAGGCAAACGCCAGTCCAAGTGGCGGGCGCTTGACTATATGGGCCTTAAGCCTGGCCAGAAGATCACCGACATAGCCCTCGACGTGGTGTGGATCGGGTCGTGCACCAACGGCCGGATCGAGGACCTGCGCAATGTGGCGAAGATCGTCGAGGGCAAGAAAATCGCGGGCAATCTCGCCTATGCCATGATCGTTCCGGGGTCCGGTCTGGTCAAGGAACAGGCCGAAGCGGAGGGCCTCGACCGGATTTTCAAGGCGGCGGGTTTCGAGTGGCGCGAACCCGGCTGTTCCATGTGCCTGGGAATGAACCCGGACCAGCTAAAACCGGGACAGCGCTGCGCTTCGACATCCAACCGCAATTTTGAAGGCCGCCAGGGCTACCGGGGCCGCACCCATCTGGTCAGCCCGCAAATGGCTGCGGCCGCCGCACTGGCCGGGCGTTTCGTGGATATCCGGAACTTTTTCAATTGATACGCGTTGTTAACAGTTGATGAACAGATCGTTAAGGTTTATGTCATGACCATGGCGGTAGGGTGAATCACAGGTTCAACATTTGCCTTAACTCAAGGGGATTTAAAGTGGGTAGCTCAGTCCAGGCGGACGCCAAATTTCTGCGCCGCGTTCTTTTAGGCCTTGTTTTGCTGACCCTTGTCACGGGGGGCATGGCGGGTTTCACCACTGTCCAGGCCATGACTGAGCAGGCCGGTTACTGCGTCATTTTCTGCCAGTAAATCTCCCGGCATGACGGAACGATCCCTTTCGGGGCTTTCCGCACCTTCTCTCAACGATATTGAACGGCTCGCCACGGAAGCTTTCGATGGGCTTCCCGCTGAATTCCGCACACTGTGCGGCGCGATTGTCTTCCGAGTCGAAGATTTCCCGGCGAAAGATGTGCTGGATGATTTCAAGACCGAAACGCCCTTTGACATTCTTGGCCTGTTCCAGGGCGTAGGCCTCGCACAAGACGCAGCCGTGGCCGAGACGGGCCGCATGCCCAACATGGTGTTTCTCTACCGGAGGCCCATCCTCGACTATTGGGCCGAACACGAGGAAACCCTTGGCACGGTCGTCACCCATGTGCTGGTGCATGAGATCGGCCACCACTTCGGCCTGTCGGATAAGGATATGGAAGCGATCGAAGCCGCGGCAGGGTGATTCGCCACATCTTCGACATGAGCCTGACGTTGCGCTGACGGGCGGATTGTGCCGCCGTTCAGATGGCAACGCCTAGAACCCTCCCCGTAAAGGGAGACCAGCCATGACCAAAACTTTTTTCACTGCTGCCGTTATCCTCGCCGCACTGGCGGGACAGGCCTTCGCAAGCTACCCGCCGATCAAATATGGCAAGAGCCGCGCTGAGCTTGCCCAGTCATGTGCAACGCTCGGAGCCAAAGGCCAAAGCTGGGGACTCGACCGCCAGACGGGCGCCTATGGCTGCCGCAACACCGAGAACGGCAATGCCGTCCATTGCACGGCCGACGGCAAGTGCGCGGATTATTCCGGCGATCCGCGCTGGAAGCGCATTCAGATCCTGCTGAAGGGCGGCAAGGAGCAGAAGGCCCTTCTCTAGAACTCCGCTATCATTTTCATGCCCGCACTTGATGCGGGCATTTTCTTTGACACCGTTAAACGGAAAATGGCCGGGACGACGCCCGGCCATTGCGACAAATTTGGAATTGGCTCAGTAGCAGGTCCAGACCTTCTTCTTCTTGATGATGAAGGCGGTGTGCCACTTGTTCCACTTCTTGTACTTGACCCACTGCCAGCCGCAGTCTTCGTCGTAGTAGCCGTAACCATAGCCGTAGCCGGGGCCATGGTAGCCGCCTCCGCCAAAGCCGCCGAAGCCGACGCCGAGGTTGAAGTCGATGTTGGTCTTGGCCTGTGCTGTAGCGGCCATGCCGAGGCTGAGAGCAGCGGCGGCGGAAAGGGTGATGAGGGTCTTGCGGAACATGGGATTGTCCTTCCTTGTGAGTTGCTCAGCGGTGACGATCACCGTTGTTGGAAGCCTTTCTAAGGGAGCAGCCCTGAACCCTGTCTGAGCCCCGCGTTTATCCGCCGTTCATGTTGCGCCTGTGGGCTCGCCCCTCTATATGACCAGCCCCATGACCAGCATTTTCATTGACGGCGAAGCGGGCACCACCGGCCTGCAAATCCGCGACCGGCTAAAGGGCCGGAGCGATATCACGCTTGTTTCCATCGATCCCCAAAGGCGCAAGGATCCCAAGGCACGGCAGGACCTTCTCAATAGCGTCGATGTGGCCATTCTCTGCCTGCCCGACGAGGCGGCCAGGGAGGCCGTGGCGCTCATCAATGCCGGCTCAAAAACCCGGGTGATCGATGCCTCAAGCGCTTTCCGCGTGGCGCCGGAGTGGGCCTATGGTTTTCCGGAGCTGTCCAAGTTGCAAGCAGGCAAGATCGCCGCCGCCATGCGCGTCACCAATCCCGGTTGTTATCCGCAAGGGATGATCGCCTCGGTGAAGCCGTTGATCGATGCGGGCATCATGGCGAAGGACTATCCCGTCACCTACAATGCGCTGTCGGGATATTCCGGCGGCGGCAAGAAGATGATCGAGGACTATGAGGGCTCCGGAACGGATACCACCGCCTATCTGCCCTATGGCCTCACCTTCAATCACAAGCATCTGGCCGAGATGAAGCATTACGCGGGGCTCGAACGCGATCCGATCTTCCAGCCGGCGGTGGCCAACTATGCCCAGGGCATGTTGGGGGCAGTGCCGGTGTTCACCGATCTCCTGGCGAAACCGGTGACGCCGGAGAAGATTCGCGATTGCCTTGCCGCCGCCTATCAAGATTCCGCTTTCATCGAAGTGGCGCCGCTTGCGCCAATCGAACGGTCAAGCGATGTCAGCCCGCAGGTCCTTAACAACACCAACCGCATGCGGCTCCATGTCTTCGCCAACGGGGCGCGGGGACATGTGCTGCTCGTGTCGATCTACGACAATCTGGGCAAAGGCGCCTCGGGAGCGGCGGTGCAGAATCTGAACCTGATGATCGGCGCCGATGAAAAACTCGGTGTCGATCTCAACCTCGCGGCATAGGGAGCGCCATGCAGAAATTTGAAACCCTGACGGGCGTCGCCGCGCCCCTCAACATCGTCAATGTCGACACCGACATGATCATCCCCAAGCAGTTCCTCAAGACGATCCTGAGGACGGGACTCGGCAAGTCGCTGTTCTACGAGATGCGTTATACGCAAGATGGCGAGGAGCTGCCGGACTTCGTGCTCAACCGGCCCGCCTATCGCAAGGCGCAAATTCTGGTGGCGGGCGATAATTTCGGTTGCGGCTCATCGCGCGAGCACGCTCCCTGGGCGCTGCTCGATTTCGGCATCCGCTGCGTGATCTCCACCAGTTTCGCCGACATCTTCTATAACAACTGCTTCAAGAACGGCATCCTGCCGATCGTCGTTTCGCCCGAGGATCACAAGAAACTGATGGATGACGCCGAGCGCGGCGCCAACGCCACGCTCTCCATCGATTTGCCAGCCCAGGAAATCCGCGGGCCCGACGGCGGCCTCGTCAGATTCGATATTGATCCCTTCCGCAAGCATTGCCTGCTGAACGGACTCGACGACATAGCACTCAGCCTGGAGAAATCAGCCTCCATCGACGCCTTCGAGAAGAAGCAGGCGGCAAGCCAACCCTGGCTTTGAAACTTCTCTCCATGGCAGGGCTTGACCCTGCCATCTGGATCACCGGCTCAAGGCCGGTGATGGAGAGAGGGAGGTCGACACGCTGGGGCGCTCGCTGGCCTTGACTTCCAGCAATCCCAGGACACCGGACATGATCGCATTCAGGTCGAAATCCTTGGGGGTGTAGACGGCGGCGATGCCGAGCTGCTTCAGCACAAGCACGTCCTCCGCCGGAATGATGCCACCCGCCACGACCGGCACATGGCCCAGGCCCGCAGCGCGTAGCCGGTTCATCACGTCCCGCACCAGCGGCACATGGCTTCCGGACAGGATGGAGAGGCCGACGATGTGGACATTCCGCTCCTCAACCGTTTTGACAAGCTGTTCAGGCGTCAGGCGAATGCCTTCGTAGATGACTTCAAGGCCGGTATCGGCGGCGCGGACGGCAATCTGCTCGGCGCCGTTGGAATGGCCGTCGAGTCCGGGCTTGCCCACCAGAAACTTCGGAGTCTCGCCAAGGGCTTGGGCCAGGTTCCGCACACGAGTGCGAAGGCCTTCAAGCGATGGTGGATGTTCGCCATGCATGACCAGCCTGACACCGGTGGGCCCGCGATACTCACCGAAGACGGAGCGTAAGGTTTCGCCCCATTCTCCGGTGGTAACACCGGCCTTGGCGCAGGCGATGGAGGGTTCCATCACGTTGCGGCATTCGCTTGCCGCGAGCCGGAGGGCGGCGAGTGCGGCCTTGGCCGCCTTGGCGTCCCGCGAGGCGCGCCAGGTCTTCAAGCGCTCGATCTGTTCATACTCGACATCGTCCTTCACGGTGAGGATTGCATCGCCGGCATTGGCGGCAAGCGGCGACGGCTCGCTACTGGTAAAGACGTTGACGCCGACAATTTTCGTTTCACCGGTTTCGATGGCTTTAAGCCGCGCCGTGTTCGATTGGACGAGCGCCTGTTTCATGTAATCGATGGCGGCGGTTGAGGTGGCGCCGCCGAGCTGTATAATTTTGCCCAACTCCGCCGCTGCTCCCTCCTTGAGCACTCCCACTTTGGTTTCGATCTCGTTTGAGCCGTCAAAGATGTCGCCAAAGTCGAGAAGGTCGGTTTCGTAGGCCACGATCTGCTGCATACGGAGCGACCATTGCTGATCCCAGGCCCGGGGCAAGCCAAGCGCTTCGTTCCACGCGGGCAATTGCACCGCGCGGGCGCGGGCGTTCTTCGACAGCACCACGGCCAGCATCTCGATCAGGATGCGGTAGACGTTGTTCTCCGGCTGCTGCTCCGTGAGGCCCAGCGAGTTCACTTGCACGCCATAGCGAAAACGGCGGAGTTTCTCGTCGCCGATGCCGTACCGATCCCGGCACATTTCGTCCCACAGTTCGGTGAAGGCGCGCATCTTGCAGATCTCCGTCACCAGCTTGATGCCGGCATTGACGAAGAACGACATGCGCCCGACGATCGCCGGGAAATCCGCCTCAACTACTTCATCCGAGGCCTTTACTGCATCCAACACGGCGATGGCTGTCGCCAATGCGAAGGAAAGTTCCTGCACCGGCGTCGCACCGGCTTCTTGCAAGTGATACGAGCAAATGTTTACGGGATTCCACTTGGGCAAGTGGCGCGCGGAGAACGTGATCGTGTCGGTGATCAGCTTCATGGACGGCCTGGGCGGGAACACATAGGTGCCGCGCGACAGATATTCCTTGATGATGTCGTTTTGCGTGGTGCCGGAAAGCTCAGAGCGGGGGACGCCCTGTTCATCGGCCACGGCCACATACAGCGCCAGCAGCCAGGCCGCCGTGGCATTGATGGTCATGGACGTATTCATGGTGGCCAGCGGAATGGCCTCGAGCAGGGTGCGCATGTCGCCCACATGGGAAACGGGCACACCCACCTTGCCCACTTCGCCTCGGGCCAGCACGTGGTCACAGTCGTAACCTGTCTGGGTAGGCAGGTCGAAGGCTATGGACAGCCCGGTCTGCCCCTTGGCCAGATTGGTGCGGAAGAGTTTATTCGAGTCCGTTGCCGTCGAATGGCCCGCATAGGTGCGGAACAGCCAGGGTTTGTCGCGTGTGGTCATGGGACGCGATGGAAGCACGCTCCATGGTGCAGCGCAACAGGGACTTTAGCTCAGCTGTGGACGTTGTCCCGGCGCAGCCACCACATCATGGCGAATGCCCCGGCCATCATACCGAGCATGGACACCAGCAGGGGCTGATGAACCGCGTGGTCCATCGGCAAGTCGATGCCGTGCAGGAGCCAGGTGGATGCCATGGCGCCCAAGAACAGGGCCAGGCAATTGACCGGCAGTGTCAGGTGGCCAAGGTTGCCAGTAAATTTGCCCAGGACCAATGCGCCCAGCACGCTGCACAGGTAAGGCAGCAGCAACGCTTCCGGGGGCAACTCTCCGAGCGAGCCCATGCTCATCAAG
>JACMJT010000235.1 GCA_014380505.1 Hyphomicrobiales bacterium
ACCGGCAAGTTCCGGGAGCAAGCCTGAGCGGATGGCTTCCGCCGTGATGCGGTTTGGGTTTCCGGTGTTGACGCCGATCAGCCCGAGACGGGGGATTTCCACGAGTTCCCAGGTATGAGCATATTTGCGGGTCAAGCTTTCCGAGCGCGACAGCCACACCGTAGAGCCAGGCTCGTTGAGGCCCAGCATGGCGCCGGTATTGGGGCAGGCGGCGGTGATCGATTCTCCCGTTTGCAGAACCACATCGGCGAGAAATCTCTTGTACCGGCGAACAAGCTTGCCTTGAATGAGTGTCGAGTGAAATCGCATGGCTTTGACAAGTTCTCTCATTTTCGTCATTCCGGCGAAAGCCGGAATCTATTTTTACATGGACCCCGGCTTCCGCCGGGGTGACGGAACAGAAGAAGAGAGATATCACACCTTTAGAAAAAGGCTTTGTGCAAATGGCAGCATCCGTTCCCACCGCCGCCGTCCTTCTGATCGGCGATGAAATCCTTTCGGGCCGCACCAAGGACAGCAATCTAGGATACATCGCCGATTATCTGACCGTGCTCGGCATCGACCTCAAGGAGGCTCGCGCAGTTCCCGATATCGAGGCGGAGATCGCCTCGGCGGTGAATGCGTTGAGGGCGCGCTATACCTATGTGTTCACCACCGGCGGCATCGGCCCCACCCATGACGACATCACCGCCGATTCGGTGGCGAAGGCATTCGGCGTTCCGATCGGCCACGATCCCAAGGCGGTTGAAATCCTCTCGGCTTACTTCAAGGGGATCGACCGCGAACCCAACGAGGCGCGCATGCGCATGGCGCGAATTCCCAAAGGCGCCATCCTCATCGAGAATCCAGTGTCGTTGGCGCCGGGGTTCCAGATGGAGAATGTGTTCGTGATGGCGGGCGTGCCGAAGATCATGCAGGCAATGATGGATGTGATCGCTCCCCGGCTGACGAAGGGCGTTCCCATGCAATCGCGGGGCGTGGAATTCCTCGGCGGCGAGGGCGATATCGCCATACCGCTGGCGGAGATTCAGAACCGCTACCCCACGGTTGCCATCGGGTCCTATCCGTTCCAGTCGCCCGAGGGCTTCGCCACCAACCTCGTGCTCCGCTCGCGCGATCTTCCGGCGCTCGATGCGGCACTCGCCGACGTCAGGGCTTTGGCCACGCAACTAACCGGGCAAGGCAAGGCGCGGGGGTGGTCGTGAGGTTTAAGCATTGTGAATCGTCGAATATCTCATCATGCCCGGGCTCGACCCACTGCTCTCCGGTTAAGGAAGCCATGACAAGGCCAGGACCAACTGTCCTCTCCCCGCTCACGCGGGGCGAGGACAACTAAGTGCTGATATTTTTCTTAAGCACCGGAAGAGTGGGGATGTTGATCACTCGCGCTTCAACCGGACGGCAGTGCGCTCGACCCGGGCATTCTCTCTAAGGAAAAGGATGCCCGCATCAAGTGCGGGCATGATGAGATTTCGGGGAGTACTGCTTTGCTACGCCGCCAGAGCGCGCTTTACCTTTTCAGTCAAATCATTGCGAGTGAAGGGCTTGTTGACGAGGTCGATGGCGTTGGGCAGGTCTTCCTGCATTTGGCGGAGCGAACCCGGCGCATAGCCGGACATGAAGAGGACCTTGAGTTCGGGCCTGACGCTGAGCGCCTTCTGGGCCATCTCGGGGCCGTTCATGCCGCCGGCCATGATCACGTCCGACAGCACGAGGTCGATATCGGGGCGTTCTTCTATTGCCTTCAGGCCCTCGGCGCCGCTGGCGGCCACGAGCACGTCGAAGCCCATATCCTCGATCATGGCGGCGGCCACATCGCGAACCGAGGGATTGTCCTCGACCACCAGCACCATGGGCTTGCGCCGAAGCTCTGGCGTGGCAAGTTTCCACATGACGGTCGAAAGCGCTTCCTCCGGTGTTTCGGCGGGTGCGGCCGCCTTAAGGCGCGGCAGGAACATCCTCATGGTGGTGCCGTGACCCACTTCCGAATAGATCTTGATATGGCCGCCCGACTGCTTGGCAAAACCATAGATCATCGAAAGCCCGAGGCCGGAACCTGCCTCCGGACCCTTAGTTGTGAAGAAGGGTTGAAACACCTTTTCGAGATTCTCGGAGGCGATGCCGCAGCCCGTGTCGGTCACGGCGATTTCCACATATTCGCCGGGCTGGACGTCCTCCATATCCTTGCACCAGGCGGCATCGAGCACCCGGTTGGCGGTTTCGATGGTGAGCTTGCCGCCCTTGGGCAGCATGGCATCGCGCGCATTGATGCAAAGATTGAGGATCGCCGTCTCCAGCATCGTCGAGTCCGCCTTGATCGGCCAAATCTCGCTGCCTGGATGAATTTCAAGGCTGACGGCGGCGCCAACGGCGTGGTTTAGAATATCACGCATGCGGCCGACGAGGCCGTTCACTTCGATATTCTTGTTCTGCAATGTCTGCTGGCGCGAGAAGGCGAGCATGCGCTTGGTCAGCTCCGAACCCCGCTCGGCGGCATCGGCGGCGGCGCGGATACGCTTCAGCGCGCGCTCGTCGTTCTTCACCAACTGTTCGACGAGCTGCAAATTGCCGATCACCACCATGAGGAGATTGTTGAAGTCGTGGGCGACGCCTCCGGTAAGCTGGCCCACTGCTTCCATCTTCTGGGCCTGGAGATATTTGCGTTCGAGAGTCTTGCGCTCGGTGGCGCATTGGCAGGTGCCGAAGATGGTTTCAACGTCCCCCTGGCTGTTACGATCCGCTTCGATCTTGACCTCGAAATAATTGAGATCGCCGGCCACCAGCGTTTTGTAGGCAATCTCGAAGCCCGGGCTGTTGTGGCCGAGTTTGGCGAGTTCGACGGCCTCGCGGAAACGGTCGATATCCTGGGGCTCGATCATCTTCTCGAACATGGCGAGATTGGGCTGGACGATGGCATCGGCCATGCCGATCAGTGCTATCATCTCGTTCGACAGGCGGTTGGCGCCGGTTTCGACATTGATGGTGAAACTGCCGAGGCGCGCGGCCTGCTGGGAGCGCCGAAGTATGCGTTCGGACGCCTGCATCTTCTCGAGCGCCACCATCTGATCGCCGATGTTGCGTGATAGGCCCACGCATTTCACCGGCTTGCCGTCGATGGGATTGCGGATGATGCCGGCGATCGATTCAATCCAGATGTATGCGCCTGATTTCTGTTTCACCCGGTAGCGCGTCTGGAACATGTCGGAGCCGAAGGGCGCGGTTCTGATCTGGCCGTCGAGGGTTTTTTCGCGGTCGTCGGGGTGGACGAAATCGTTGAATGTATTGAAATTGAGTTCGGCGCTGCCGCGTTCGAAATCGAGAAGATCGAACATTTCGGGGGAATTATAGGTGACGCGCGTGCGATAATCGTAGTCCCACGCCGCATAACCGCCGGAGCGCAGCGCCAGGCTCAGGCGGCGCTCGTTGTGGAAGGCTTCTTCCGCCTGTTCGATGCTGGCGTGCTGGCCTATGAGAACCATGTACTGGTCGGGGCCGTCGTTCCAGGTCTGGGGCGAGAATTTGATGGTCCGCATCGTGCCCAGCGGCGGGGCGTAGGAGACTTCGATTTTCTGAACCGGGCCTTGCGGGGTTTCGTCCTCGACATGGCGGGCGGACAAGGGGCCAGCACCCGCCCTTGCCAGGGCGCGGCCCAGGATCTCGTCGCGGGTGGCATTCCATTTGCGGAGGACAGCACTCGTGGCCTCGACGACCTGGGCTTCCGGCAGCCTCACGGCGAACATTTCAACGTTGGCCGTCTCGAACGCCCTGGTCAGGTCGGCGATGACGCCCGTGGCCGCAATCATTGTTTCCGCTCCGTAACCAGCCTCAACCCAAAAGGTTAATCTGGGGTGAAAAACATGAATACAGGGTTGATGGTTAACGCCCGATTGCGCGGGTTTGGCCTTAGCGCCATAAGGGGGACGTGTTGAGGGCGGGCCGATGGACGAGAAGTGGCAAAAAAGCTTCCCGGTATCGTGGGAGCAGTTTCACCGGGATGCGCGGGCGCTGGCGTGGCGGCTCGCCGGGGCAGGGCCGTTCCAGGCGGTTGTGGCGGTGACGCGGGGCGGGCTGGTGCCCGCCGCAGTGGTGGCGCGGGAGCTGGGCATCCGGGTCATTGAGACAATCTGTGTCGCTTCCTACGACTATGACAAGCAAGGCGGCATCGAGGTTCTCAAAACTGTGGGCGGCGCGATCACCGGCGAGAACGGCGGAGAGGGCGTGCTGATCGTCGACGATCTTGTGGATACGGGCGCCACGGCCCGGGTGGTGCGCGAGATGCTGCCGAAAGCGCATTTCGCCGCTGTCTATGCCAAGCCTGCCGGGCGGCCGCTGGTGGATACCTTTGTAACCGAAGTGAGCCAGGACACCTGGATCTATCTGCCATGGGACATGGGCCTGCAATTCACTCCACCCATTCGGGAGAAAAGCACGCCGTGACGATGATTGATGTGGATGCAGTCCTTGACGAGGCGATTGAACGGTTCGCGGCAAAGCGGCCGAAGACTAAGGCATTGCACGCGCGCGCCGCCAAGGTCATGCCGGGGGGCAATACAAGGACCATTCTTTATACAGCCCCCTTTCCGATCCGCGCCGGGAGCGCCAAGGGATCGGAAATCACCGACATCGATGGCAACAGCTATCTTGACCTCGTCGGTGAATATTCGGCCGGCATTTATGGCCACTCGCACCCGCGCATCAAGAGGGCAGTGACCGATGCGCTTGAAATGGGGATCAATATCGGCGCGCACCATGGCCGCGAGGTTGAATTCGCCGAGGCGGTGACGAAGCGGTTCAACCTCGAGCTGGTGCGCTTCACCAATTCCGGCACCGAGGCCAACATGATGGCGCTGGCGGCGGCGCGCTGCTTTACGGGGCGGGCCAAGATTATGCCGATGCATGGCGGCTACCATGGCGGAACGCTTTATTTCAGCCACGGCGCCTCGCCGGTGAATGCGCCGTTCGAATGCGTGCTGGGGCATTTTAACGATGCGGAGGGAACACGAAAGCTTATCGGCGAGCATGCGGCCGATCTGGCGGCGGTCATCGTCGAGCCCATGCTGGGGGGCGGCGGCTGCATCCCGCCGGAGCCTGGATTCCTAGCGGCGTTGCGCGAAGAAACGGCAAAGCGCGGCATCGTGCTGATCTTCGATGAGGTGATGACATCGAGGCTTCATCCGGGCGGGCTCTCGGCGAAGCTGGGCATCAAACCCGACCTCAAGACGCTTGGAAAATATATCGGTGGCGGCATGAGTTTCGGCGCCTTTGGCGGCAGCAGCGCCATCATGGCGCAATTCGACCCATCAACACCCAATGCGCTCCCGCATGCGGGCACCTTCAACAACAATACGCTGACCATGACCGCGGGGCTTGCGGGGATTACCGAAGTCTTCACGCCGGATGCCTGCGTCGAACTCAATGCCCGTGGCGATCGCTTGCGAGAGACACTCAACGATATGTTCATGCGTTATCAAGTGCGGATGCGGGCAACGGGCATGGGCTCGATGATTACGCTCCATCCTGTGGCGGGCGACATCCGCTCGCCCACGGATAGTGCGAAGGCCGACGCCAGATTGAAGCGGCTGCTGTTTCTCGATCTTCTCCACCAGGGCATCTACATCGCCGAGCGGGGTTTCATAGCGCTTTCGCTGCTGGTCACGGACGCCGACTGCACTCGCGTGGTGGCTGGCGTCGAAGATTTCATCAAGAACCGGCGCGAACTGCTGGTGTAATGCCATGGCAAGGCCGGACCTGCCATGGCGAGCTGTGCGGTCTCAGTAGCAGGTCCAGACCTTCTTCTTCTTGATGATGAAGGCGGTGTGCCACTTGTTCCACTTCTTGTACTTGACCCACTGCCAGCCGCAGTCTTCGTCGTAGTAGCCGTAACCATAGCCGTAGCCGGGGCCATGGTAG
>JACMJT010000236.1 GCA_014380505.1 Hyphomicrobiales bacterium
CACGGGCAGGTCGGTGGACAATTCAAGACCATGGTAGAATATGGCATGACCCCGATGGAGGCCATACAGGCCGCGACTCGCAACGGGGCAATGGCGCTTGGCCGCGAAAAGGATGTTGGTGCAATCGCAGTCGGGCGCTTTGCCGATATCATCGCCGTCGACGGCGACCCGCTGGCCAACGTTCGCGAGCTGGAAAGTGTCGATGCCGTTGTAAAAGCTGGTAAGCTGGTCGAATAGTTCAGCTTGCGTCAATCGTCGCAGATGCATTGATTGCGATGCCGATGATGTGATAATCATTTGGGGGTAACGACTGAACAGGTCGGACAGGATGTAGCTGGGGGTTATGGATATGCTGACTTTAGTCACCGCGGCGATGCTGAGCATGGCAGCCATGAAGGGCGATCCGCTCGACGATGCCCGCAAAGCGTTTAATAATTGCATGATAGGGGTGCACAACACGGCGGTGGGCGAGAAAGCTTCGCCTAGCGCCTTTGTCAAAACCTCGGAATCATCATGCACCGCCGAGCGCACCGCTTTTCACTCGGTCATCGTAAAAACGGAAATTTCATTTAAGTCGACACCGAAAGATGCCGAACAATTCGCCAAGGAAGAGGTTCAGAGCCTGATCGACAGCATCGTCACCGCGTTCAACGATAATATCGAAAGCGGCGCGAAACTGTCGCTCGAAAAGTAGCAATTAGGCGAACTGGCCCAGCATGATGCCGCCCAATCCGGCGGCGGCCAGTGTTTTGATGACGTTCCATTTGAAACGGAAGATCAGGACCGCCGACAACAGGGCAAGCACCGCCGCCTGCCAGCTGAAACTTGCAGCATCGGGCCAGTAAAGCCTGAGCGGCCCTCTCCGCACTTCGCCGACCTGCGCGAATAGCACGTGCAGCGCAAACCAGACGCTCAGATTGGCGATCACCCCAACCACTGCAGCCGTCAGCGCCGACAACCCACCCTTCAGCCAGCGCAGGCTTTCAAGCCGCTCCATCCACGGTGCCAGCGCGAATATCCATAGAAAGCACGGAGCAAAGGTAACCCACGTCGTCAGCCCCGCACCGATAATCCCGGCAACCAGCGGCGTAAATGGCTCGGGCGCGCGGAACGCCGCAAGATAGCCGACGAACTGGGTCACCATGATCAGCGGCCCCGGCGTCGTCTCGGCAAGGCCAAGCCCATCCGCCATCTCGCCAGCTGACAGCCACCCAAAACCTTGCACCGCCTCCTGCGCCATATAGGCAAGCACTGCGTAAGCCCCGCCAAAGGTGACGATGGCCAGCTGCGAAAAGAAGCTGCCGATGTCCCAGAGCACATGGTTGGGGCCAACCGTAAGATACACCACCGCCATCGGTGCCGCCCAGATCGCCGCCCAGACAAGCATGGTGCGAATGGTCGCAGCCCAAGGCCGGGGGCCGGCTATTGCTTGTGCGTTACCTGCTTTAATCGCGAGCCAGTCGGGGCGCCACTTTGCCACACTGATGCCGATCACACCCGCACCCAGGACCACCACGGGGAACGGCAAGTTAAACAGGAACAGTGCCAGAAACGCCGCCGCCGCTATGACGTTCTTGAGCGGTGTGTTGAGCGCACGCCCGGCAATGCGGATCAACGCCTGCACGACGATGGCCAGCACCGCCGCTTTGACGCCTAGAAATAATGCGGCAAACCATTCGAGATTGGCGGCGTATGCATAAAGCACCGAGAGCCCCAATATAACCAGCGCGCCGGGGATCACGAACAGCATCCCGGCAACCAGGCCGCCCTTCAGCCCGTGCAGTCGCCAGCCGATCCAGGTCGCGAGCTGCTGCGCTTCCGGCCCCGGCAGCAAATGGCAGAAGTTGAGCGCGCTCAGATAGCGTTCTTCATCGACCCATTGCCGTTCATCGACGAGCTCGCGGTGCATCAGCGCAATTTGCCCAGCAGGTCCGCCGAAGCTCAGGCACCCGATGCGGGCAAAGACGCGGGTAAATTCCGGGAAACTTGGGGGAGGGGGTGTCGACGTCATCATTTGCTCCATGCCTTGAGCGCGCGCCGAAAGGCGAGCGATCAGACAACACTTGGGCTGACGCCTGACCGGGAGGTTGCTTTGCCCCGATGGCTAGGGATTAGCGCGCAGGTCGCTGTGATGACAAGCAAAAAATTGGCGGAGAGAGTGGGATTCGAACCCACGGTGAGCTTGCACCCACGACGGTTTTCAAGACCGTTGCCTTAAACCACTCGGCCACCCATCCGCGCCATCGGCATGACGCGGCTAGCGCGGAGCGGGCGGACAGTGCAAGCCGCGCGATGAACCGCCATCGCCACGGCGCGTTGGGGACGCTAGCGTTTCGCCGATGAGGGGTGGGGTTTGTTGCCAGTGATTTCAGCACGGTGGAGAGTGTTCGGACTGTTGTGCGG
>JACMJT010000237.1 GCA_014380505.1 Hyphomicrobiales bacterium
TACTTAACTGAAAACGTCCGGTGAAGCGAACAGGTAGGCCCATGAGCATCATTAAGCTGATCGACACCAACGGAGTTAGCCACATACTTGAGGCTGTCGAGGGCTGGCGCGTCATGGAAATAATCCGTGAACACGGCTTCGATGTGGGCGGCCTGTGCGGCGGTGCGTGTGCCTGCGCCACCTGTCATATCGAAGTGGATGGCGAGTGGCTGTCCAAACTACACCCCGCCAATGATGACGAAGAAGCGATGCTCGACCAGGTGCCGGTATTGAGCGACGGTTCGCGCCTGTCCTGTCAGATTATTTTTACGCCAGAGCTTGCAGGTCTTGCTGTCAAGCTCGTGGCCAGCGGCTGAGGCAATCCATGCGGTATTTCCCCATATTCCTCGATCTGAAGGGCCGCACCGTGGTCGTGGTGGGCGGCGGCGAAGAATCTCTGCGCAAGGTCCGTTTGCTGTCACGCACGGCTGTTCGGATCGTGGTGATTGCCGAAAGCCTTCACCGTGAGCTCGCGGTCAATCCCCGCGTCGAATGGCTGGCGCGCCGCTTCGAGGCTGGTCTTCTGGACGGCGCGGCCCTCGCCGTTTCTGCCGATGCCGAACTGAATGAAATCGTGTCCAAGGCCGCCCGCGCTCGCGGTATCCCCGTGAACGCAGTCGATCATCCCAGCTTTTCCACGTTCCTCATGCCTTCAATCGTCGACCGTGCCCCGCTCGTTGTGGCGATCGGGACGGAAGGCACGGCGCCCATGATGGGCCAGGGCCTGCGTGCCCGTATCGATGCCATGCTGCCCCAGTCGCTTGGAAAGCTTGCCCAAGCCGCTGGCGCTTTGCGCGGCCGGGTGGCGGAAGCTATTCCCCCGGGCAACCGCCGCCGCTCCTTCTGGAAGCGTTTCTTTTTCGGCGACGTGCGCGATGCTTTTGTCGCGGACGAGCCCGCAAATTACAGCACCCTCCTCGAAACCCTGTTTGTTGACGCGGCAACCCCGCCCCGCGGCCGCGTGGCATTCGTGAACGCCGGCGCGGGCGACCCGGAACTTCTGACTCTCAAGGCCCAGCGCAAGCTGCAGGAAGCCGATGTAATCGTGCATGATCGCTTCGTCGCGGCGGATATTCTGGAAGTGGCCAGACGCGATGCGGTGCGTATTCCCCTGGACCAGCTTGCCTTCACCGGCGTGGCCACGATCCTCATTCGCGAAGCCAAGGCCAGCCGCCATGTGGTCCGCCTGCGTTCGGGCGAAGCACTGGTCGAGGAGCTTGCCGCCGTCGCCGCAGAGGGAATTCCCGTTGAGACCGTTCCCGGCGTTTCAACCCAGCTTACCGGCCAAATCGTCACCTTTCCCGTCCGGGAAGATATCCGCGATGCCATTCTCAAGGCCGCGTCATGACTATTGCCGAGAAGGGCCAGATCGTCACCGCCAATCGTTTGCGCGACGGCATCGCCGTGTTCCTCACCCGCTCGGGCCAATGGAGCGAGAAAATCGATGAAGCGGCACTGGCGCTTGAACCCCAGGCCGCCGCCGCTCTCGAAACTCGCGCCAAGACCGACGAGGAGGCAACGCTTATCACTGGCCCCTATCTCATCGACGCCGAGCGCCGGGATGGCGGCATCCGCGCCACCCACATCCGTGAACGCATGCGCACACTTGGCCCGACCGTGCGGCTCGATCTCGGCAAGCAGGCCGACGGCACCGCCGGCGCCTTCGCCGCTCCGGAAGGAGTGTGACTCATGTATCGCTATGACGAATTCGACCATCAATTCGTGCGCGAGCGCACCGCCCAATTTCGCGATCAGGCCGAACGCCGCCTGAAGGGCGAGCTGACCGAGCACGAGTTCCGCCCCCTGCGCCTGATGAATGGACTGTACCTTCAGCTCCATGCCTACATGCTGCGCGTCGCAATTCCCTACGGCACGCTGTCGGGCAAGCAAATGCGCCAGCTCGCAATGATCGCCGAGAAGTGGGACAAGGGCTACGGCCATTTCACCACGCGCCAGAACATCCAGTACAACTGGATCAAGCTTGAGGATACCGCCGACATTCTTGCCGCACTTGCCGATGTCGAAATGCATGCCATTCAGACGTCCGGTAATTGCATCCGTAACGTGACGACCGATCACTGGGCCGGTGCCGCGGCAGACGAGATCGCCGATCCGCGCCCCATCGGCGAATTGCTGCGGCAGTGGTCATCATTGCATCCCGAATTTTCCTTCCTGCCACGCAAGTTCAAGATCGCCGTGACCGGCGCCCCCCATGACCGCGCCGCCGTGAAGGTGCATGACATCGGCCTCCGGATGCACAAGAACGACAAAAACGAAATCGGCTGGGAGGTGATTGTCGGTGGCGGTCAGGGCCGCACCCCCATCGTCGGCGTAACCGTTCGCGACTTCCTGCCAGAGCCGGAATTGATCGGCTATCTCGAAGCGATCATGCGCGTCTACAATCTCTATGGGCGCCGCGACAACAAATACAAGGCGCGCATCAAGATCCTCGTCCACGAACTGGGCGCGGAAAAATTCAAGTCGGAAGTCGAAGCCGAATACGCCAAGAAACCTCAGGCATCTACCGCGGTGGAAGAGCGCGAACTTAAGCGCATCGACGCTTATTTTGCACCGCCAACGTTCGAGAAATTGCCGCGCTGGTCGCCCGCCTTCGAAGACGCCAAGATCAAGAATCCCGGCTTCGCCCGCTGGGCCCGCAACAACCTCGGCCCCCACCAGGTCGACGGCTATACCATCGTCAACATTTCGCTGAAGCCCGAGGGCGGCATTCCCGGCGATGCCTCCGCCGATCAGATGCGCCTGATGGCCGATCTCGCCGAGAAATATAGCCACGATGAACTGCGCGTCAGCCACGCCCAGAACATCGTGCTCGCCCATGTGAAGAAGGACGATGCCTTCACCATCTGGCAGGCGCTCGATAGGGCTGGCCTATCCGCCGCGAACTACGGGCTGGTGGGTGATATCATCGCCTGCCCCGGACTCGATTATTGCGCGCTGGCGACGGCACGCGCCATTCCCATCGCCCAGTCGATCTCGCGCAAGTTCGCCAATATCGACAAGCAGGAAGAAATCGGCCCCATCAAGATCAACA
>JACMJT010000024.1 GCA_014380505.1 Hyphomicrobiales bacterium
ATAAGCGTCATGGGAGGCTACTCGTATTTTTCCCTTCTCCCGTGGGGAGAAGGAGGGGCCCGCGCCGCAGGCGTGGGAGGATGAGGGGATACGGTGCATCGGTTGAGATACCGTAACCCCTCACCCTCCCATTGCTGCGCAATGGGCCCCTCCCTCTCCCTATGGGAGAGGAAAAGTGTGGATGGGGGCGGGTATCAGTCATCATTTACTCCGCTGCCTGCAAATTCACAGGCCGGTCGAAATCCTCGGGGAAATGTTTGATGGCGCTTTGCACCGGCATGGGCGTCAGGCCGCCCATGGCGCAGAGCGAGCCGTCGGTCATGGTCTGGCAGAGATCGTCGAGCAACTCGAGATTGGCGTCGCGGTCGATGCCGGCCACGATCTTGTCGATCACTTCCACGCCCCGGACCGACCCGATCCGGCAGGGCGTGCATTTGCCACACGATTCAATGGCGCAGAATTCCATGGCGAAGCGGGCCTGCTGGGCCATATCCACGGTTTCATCGAACACCACGAGGCCGCCGTGGCCCACCATGGCGCCCTCGGCGGCGAAGGCCTCGTAGTCCATGGGAAGGTCGAGCTGCGAGGCGGGGAGATAGGCGCCAAGGGGGCCGCCAACTTGCACCGCGCGGATGGGCCTGCCCGAATGGGTGCCGCCGCCGAAATCCTCGATGAGCTGGCGAAGTGTTACGCCGAAGCCTTTTTCGACAAGACCGCCGTGCTTGATGTTGCCGGCAAGCTGGAAGGGCTGGGTGCCACGCGATTTGCCCATGCCGTAATTCTTGTAGGCGGCGCCACCCTCGGTGATGATGTAAGGAATGGCGGCGAAGGTCAGCACATTGTTGATGACCGTGGGCTTGCCGAACAGGCCGGAAAGAGCGGGGATTGGCGGCTTGGGCCGCACCATGCCGCGCTTGCCCTCAAGGCTATCCAGCATGGAAGTCTCTTCGCCGCAGATATAAGCGCCAGCACCGCGGCGAACCTGCATCGAGAAGGAATGTTCCGTACCCTGAATATTATCGCCGAGCCAGCGGGCGGCCAAGGCGGCGGCGATGGCTTCCTTCATGGTGGCGATGGCGTCTGGATATTCGGAGCGGATATAGATGAAACCCTCGTTCGCTCCGGTGGCGATGCCGGCGATGGTCATGCCCTCGATCAGCATCAAGGGATCGCCTTCCATCACCATGCGATCGGCGAAGGTGCCGCTGTCGCCTTCATCGGCGTTGCAGCAGACGTATTTCTGGCCCGGGGGCGTATCGTGTACGGTTTTCCATTTGATGCCCGCGGGGAAGCCCGCGCCGCCGCGGCCGCGGAGGCCCGACTCGGTGACTTCGGCAACCACCTCGGCGCCCGTTATGGCGAGCGCTTTCTTCAGGCCCGCAAAACCGCCGTGAGCCACGTAATCGGCAACCGACACAGGATCGATGATGCCGCAGCGGGCAAACGTCAGCCGCTCCTGATTCTTGAGATAGGGATGATCCTCGATATTTCCGAGACGGAGCTTGTGCTGGCCGCCCTCGTGGAATTTCGAACTGACCAGTGAAGCGACATCGTCCTCGCCCACTGGTCCATAGGCGACGCGGCCTTCGCTGGTTTCAACCTCGACCAGCGGCTCCAGCCAGTAAAGGCCGCGGGAGACGGTGCGGATAATCTGTATACTGATCTTTCGTGCGGCGGCTTCGCGGGCCAGGGCCACAGCGGCCTCGTCCGCTCCCATGGAGCGGGCGCCTGAATCCCGTGGCACATAGACCTTGATCATGCCTGAAGCTCCGCAGCGATCTTGCCGAACTTCTCAATGTCCACCCGGCCAACCGTCTTGCCATCAACCGCGATATTGGGCGAGAGATGGCAATTGCCCAGGCAATATACCGCTTCCAGCGTTATCGCTCCATCCGATGTGGTTTCGCCGAAGTTGATCTGCAAGCTCCTTTGCGCCGCCGCCGCCAGTTCACGGGCGCCCATCGCCTGGCAGGACTCGGCCCGGCAGACCTTGACCACATGGCGGCCGGCGGGTGTGCGGCGAAACTCGTGATAAAAGGTGACGACACCATAAACCTCGGCCCGTGACAGGTTCAGCGCCTTGGCTAACACCGGGAGGGCGGCTTCCGAGATCAGGCCCACCTCGTGCTGGAGATCGTGCAGCATTTCCAGAAGCGCGTCGGGCTTGTTACCGTAGCGGCCCGCAATCGCCTTCGCGGCCTCGACCGCCTGAGGCAAGGTGTTGATGAGCGTATGTTTTCCGGCCATGGAGCTTTATGGACGAGTTGCCCGTAAAAAACCAATTGGCAGCCGCTATCGGCTCATAGGGAGGTCCGATAAACCGTTAAGCCCGGGCCGCCTCATCGGCTCGCGGAAGCGTTCCGTCGGGGGTGTATTTGTCCACGGCCTCCGGCAAGGTTCGCGTGAGCCGGGAGAGAAGTTCCTCGCGGGACAGTCCGGTCTGTTCCTGTAGCGTATTCAAGGTTTCGGCGCCCAAGGTCTCTTCAAGCTGATCGGTGGTGATGGGCTGATTTGGCCCTGTCTTCACCCACGAGGACGCGGTTTCTCCCTGGCCTTTTTGCTTGAATCTCTCCAGCAATTCGCCAAGACCGCCGCTCAATATGGTTCCAGCACCGCCACCACCCAACATACCGCCCAGATTGCCGAATATCTTCTCCAGGCCGGTTTGGCCCGAAGCTCCATTGGGACCGGCGGGACCCGGCCGTCCGGAGCCGCGCATCATCTCGGCGATCTTGTCTTTGTTTTGATATCCCGCCAAAGCGAGCAATCCCAAAAGCGCAACCATCGAAGGCATGCCACGAGCCATAACACTCTCCCTTGTTGATGGAGACTAAAGTAGAAGGCCCGTGAAAAGTTCCGGATGATCCATGGAACCGCAGCCATGGCAGAAGGGTTGTCCAACCGCCGTTCGTAACGCAGGAGAGGATCCCATGGGTATCATTTTGACAATCATTATCGGTTTCGTGGCCGGGCTGGTGGCCAAATTCATCATGCCGGGAAAAAACGAACCGAGCGGGTTCGTGATGACGACGATCCTGGGGATCGTCGGCGCTTTTGTCGCCAGCTATCTGGGTCAAGCCATGGGCTGGTACACGCCGGGCGAGGGTGCCGGCCTTTTGGGCGCGATCGTGGGCGCCGTCATTGTGCTTTTTGTTTGGGGAATGGTCGCCAACCGGACCGTCAAGCCCTGAATTTTTTAGCCGCCGCGAAGAGGGCGGTGATCAGCGGCGACAGCGGTTCGCGGTTCATCGCCACGAGGCCGACGGAATGCTCGACCGCGGGTTCGGCCAGCGGAATGGCCTTGATGCCCTGCATGGGACCCAGAATATTCAGGAAATATTCCGGCATGATGCTGGCCAGCCCCATGGAGCGGACCGAGGCGAACAGGTTCATGATGGAATTGGTCTCAAGCCGGGGCGAGGGATGGGCGTTGGCGGCGAGGAAAGCCCGGTCGATGATGCGGCGGTTCTGCATATTGGGGGTCAGCAGGCAGAGCGGCTCCTGCGCCGCTTCGAGCCAGGTGACGGACGTGCGCGATGCGAGCGCGTGATCGGCCGCGAGGAACAGGCAATAGCGCTCCTTGTAGAGGGCGGCCGTGAG
>JACMJT010000238.1 GCA_014380505.1 Hyphomicrobiales bacterium
AGCCGAGATCGCCAGTGAAGCCGGTGCGCGAAATGGTGAGGGTGCCGGATTTGCCGAACTTGAAATCGGCCATCTGGAAGGGCTTGAGGGCTGCGGCTTTTTCGAATCCTGCGGCTTTCAATACGGAGTAAGAACATGGGCCTTGCAATGAGAGTGCCGCGATTTCCTCGCTGATTTCGCTGATGGCCACATCATAGCCAAGGGCGCTATCGAGGAGCCATGGCAGGTGGCGTTCCTGGCAACAGAGCATGAAGTCGCTGGCGCTGCGGCGAAAGAGCGTGCCGTCATCCAGCAGCTTGCCCTGATCATCGCACCAGACGGTGTAGTGGACGTAGCCGACTTTCAGCTTTTCGACATTACGGATCATCAAGCGGTTGAGATAGGCGGCTGCATCCTTCCCGGCGATTTTGTATTTCACCATGGGCGAAAGATCGTAGACGCTGGCCTGGTTGCGGATGGCGGTATACTCCATCGGTTCATCATCATAGGCAAGCACCGTGGTGTAGCCGCCCCAAGGCCCCCAGGAATTGAGCTTGTTGAGGGCCGAGGTCCGCGTATGGAAGGGCGAGGTGAGCAGCGGCTTTTTGAAATGGAGACGGGGATCGTTCATCGCCTGCCCTTCCCTTTCAAAATCCGTTCCGCTGCATTCCAGCCGGCGGCACCGGAAATGCCCCCGCCGGGATGGGAACCGGCACCGGCAAGCCAGAGGCCGGGGATGACGGTTTCATATTGGGCGGCGCCGATGAAGGGCCGCAGGAACAGCATTTGCTCGGCGGAAAGTTCGCCATGGTGCCAGTTGCCGCCGACGAAGCCGTATTGCTTCTCGAGGTCTTCGGGGGTGAGCAGTTCGCTTTTCACAACGAGTTTTCCGACGCCTGGCGCGTAAGTTTCCAGAGTTGCCATGATGCGCTTCAAGAAGGCGGCGCGGGCCCTGGCATCCATAGCGACGGGGGCATATTGCGCGATGGCCGAAAGTACGTGGTGATTCTTGGGGGCGAGACCTTCTTCAAAGGCCGAGGGAATGACAATCTCCATCACGGGGTTTTCCGAGAATTCGCCATACTTCACTGGATTGAAAGCATCTTCCACGGCGCGTACCGAAGGGGCGATCATCAAACGGGTTTTAAGATCGGCGCTTTTGAAGTTGGGCGCGCCGTTGAGAGCCAGATGCAGTTTCACGGCGTTGCCGCGCATCAGGATATTGCCGGCGCGGCGGACCATGCCGGTATCGAGATGGCGGGGACCGATGAGATCGAGGAAGGTTGTCTTGGGGTTGATCGCGGAGATGATCGTTTTGGCTGAGAGTGTTTCGCCATTTTTCAGAGCGACGCCCGTGGCCTTGTCATCGGCGATGGTGACCGATTGGACCTTGGCATTCAAACGGATTTCCACGCCAAGGGCCTGAACCGCTTTTGCCATGGCGGCAGCGACGGAGCCCATGCCGCCTTTTGGAATGGAGAGAGCTTCGCCGGCAAGCCGGTTGAAGAGGAGGAGCAACGAGTTGGGCGAACGGGGCCCTAGATGGGCGCCCAGAACCGTATCGAAGGCAATTGCCCCTTTCAGGCGGTCATCCTTCAATTCGTCGTCGAGCACGTCGGCTACATTGATCAACATGAGGCGCATGAATTCGCGGAGGTCATCGCGGCCAAGACCCC
>JACMJT010000239.1 GCA_014380505.1 Hyphomicrobiales bacterium
CCAAAGCGATTGCCGCCAATCCGGATTTTCAGCCGGCGCAGAAGCGCCTTGCGGCCTTGAATGGCGATGGCACAGCGGATGCGATCACCACAGCGTCGATTGCCGCCCCTGGCCGCAAGCGGCAATTGCCGCAAGCAATAGCACCCGTGGAACTTGCAGCAACCGCGCGAGCGAAGAAAACCATCACCGATCGCGTCCCCCAGGAGGAGCCAGACGCTGCGGCTTCCGCCGAGGAAACGATTGTGGCCATCGAACCTGTGGCCGAGGAACCCGCGGAGGAGAGCGTCGCCGTCGAGCCGGCAGCGGCGCCCATCACCGGGTGGAGCGTGCAGATCGCATCGGCCGGCAGCGAGGACGCAGCCTGGTCGACCTGGAAAAAGATGCAGGCCAAGCACCGCGCGCTGGCCGGCAAGACGCCTATCGTCGTTCGGGCCGACCTCGGCGCGAAGGGCACCTTCTACCGTGTCCGCCTGACGGGCTATGGCAAGCAAGCCGATGCAAAGAGCGCATGCTCCTCGCTCAAGTCAAAGGGTGTGAGCTGCTTCATCAGCAAGGCCAGCTCCTGAGGCCGGACGGCGGGGGAAACCGATCTAGCCCATCGATTTTACTGCTCTTGCAATCCGGCCTTGCGATGTGTGTATACTTTCGAGCAGGGGACACGTCGGAGAACTTGCATGCGGATCAGTATTGAAATCGACGACAAATTGATGAAGCAGGCAATGAAAGCCTCCGGTGCTGCGACCAAACGGGAAACGGTGGAGAAAGCGCTGGAGCTGCTGGTGAGGACCAGCGGCAAAAAGGCTGTTCGCGGCCCGCGAGGCAAATCCCAGGGGGAAGGCGGACTCGACGCCATGCGCCGCGAATGAGTCTCGCGAATCCTTAGGCTGGGAGCAGTTTCCACCCGGAAGAGAAGTAGTGTAGACGCCGCTGCATGACGCAAGGCGTTTCTACGGTACCCGAGGGCAAGCCGGCACGCTGGGGCAGGCGCGGCACGGCGGGAGCCACCATCGCCGGGCTGCTGGCCTTTGAAACCGTTTCCCGCCGATTCAAAAACACCAACGCCGTTCGCGACGTCTCCTTTGAGCTGCAGCCGGGGGAAATCGCCTGCCTTCTTGGCCCTTCGGGGTGTGGCAAGACGACCCTGTTGCGGGTGGCCGCCGGGATCGACCGGCCGACATCGGGCCGGGTTCTGCTCGATGGTGAAGAGGTGTCCGGCCCCAGCCGCTTCGTCGCTCCGGAAAAGCGCAATATCGGGTTGATGTTCCAGGATTTCGCACTGTTTCCCCATCTCTCCATCATCGAAAATGTGGCGTTTGGCCTCCGTGACCTCGGGCGGAGCGAGGCACTCAAGATCGCGGCACACGCGCTCGAGAGGGTTGGGCTGGCGGATTACGCACATGCCTATCCGCACAACCTCTCCGGCGGCGAGCAGCAACGCGTGGCGCTGGCGAGGGCCGTGGTGCCGAGGCCCCAGGTGATGCTGATGGACGAGCCGTTTTCCGGCCTCGACCAGCGCCTGCGCGAATCCGTGCGGGGCGAGACGCTGGCATTGCTGCGCGAAACGCGCGCCACCTGCCTGCTGGTGACCCACGATCCGGTCGAGGCCATGGGGCTGGCGGACCGCATTCTCGTCATGCGCCAGGGCCGCCTTATCCAGGCGGGAACACCAGAGGCTCTCTACACGAACCCGGCGGACGCCGCGACGGCGCGATTCTTTTCCGATGCCAACGAGATTGCGGCGCGCGCCAGCGGCCTTTCGGTGGAAACGCCGCTTGGAACCTTCAAGGTTCCGGCAGACTTGGCCAATGGGCCGGTTCTGGTCATGTTGCGGCCCCAGGGGGTGGGCGTCACTTACGCTCCCACGGGAATCGAAGGTTACGTTCTCGAAAGCCGGTTTGAAGGCGATGATGCCCGGTGCAGCGTCATGTTCGAGGGACTGGACGATCCGGTCATGGCCCGGATACCGGCCCGCAAGGCGCCGCCCAAGGGGGCTACGGCGCTGTTCGATATCGATCCGGAGCATGTTTTAATCTTTCCAAGGGAGCCTAGCGACACCATGTGAGGGGTGGCGTTGCTTTGTTGCGGCAGCGAAGGGTTTCTGCGATATTGCGCGCGAATGAGGAGGGGGATAGCCCTCTCCGCTCAAGAGGAGTTTGTAAGATGGGTTCGATGTCGATCTGGCACTGGGCGCTGGTCATCGTGGTGATCATGCTGCTGTTTGGCCGCGGCAAGATTTCCGACCTGATGGGCGATGTCGCCAAGGGCATCAAGAGCTTCAAGAAGGGCATGGCGGACGACGAACCCGTGGCCGCCACGGGCGAAACCAAGCCGCTCGAACAGCAGGCCGCCGTTCCTGGCAAAGAAGAGGCCGAGAAGGCCAAGCACTAAGACGCGCCGGCGGGTAGCCCGAGAATCCCATGTTCGACTTCGGCGTCGGTTATACCGAAATGTTCCTCATTGCCGTGGTGGCGATCATTGTGATCGGCCCCAAGGATTTACCGCGCGTGCTCAGGGCCTTTGGCAAGACCATGGCCAAGATGCGGGGGATGGCACGCGAGTTCCAGGGTCATCTCGACGGCGCCATGCGCGATGCGGGGCTTGACGATGTCAAGAAAGACCTCCAGTCGCTGAAGAACATCGGCACCATTGATCCCGCTCCCAAATCCGCAGCCGTAGCCGTGCCAGCGAAAAAGCCCGAGAATGATTTCGGCAAATACTTCGGCGATGCGGCGGATGCGAA
Source organism: Hyphomicrobiales bacterium (assembly GCA_014380505.1). Next base: position 2,741 of record JACMJT010000239.1, read on the forward strand.
GCCTGCTTCGGATGCCGCATGAGCAAGTCGGAAATCGACGCTTCCGAAGCACCGCTGATCGAACACCTGATCGAACTCCGCAAGCGGCTGATGCTGTGCGTCGCCGGTTTCGTCGTAGCCTTTATCGTCAGTTTTTTCTTTTCGTCGGATATCCTTCACTACCTCATTCTACCCTTTGAATGGGGAACCGGATCGTCGGACGTTACTCTCATCTCGATCAAGTTGCTCGGCGTGTTCCTGGTCAAGATCAAGATCGCGTTCTTCGGCGGGCTGTTCATCGCGTTTCCATTGATTGCCATCCAGATTTACCGTTTCGTGGCGCCGGGGCTTTACAGCAATGAGCGCAATGCCTTCCGGCCCTATCTCGTCGCCACGCCGTTTTTCTTCCTGTTGGGTGCCGCGCTGGTTTATTTCCTGCTGCTGCCCACAGCGATCGCGTTCTTCTTTGCTTTGGCCGAGGGTACCGGCACCAATGGCCAGGATGCCATCCAGCTTATGCCCGACATCGAAGCCTACCTCGATTTCGTGATGATGCTGATCCTGGCCTTCGGCCTGTGTTTTCAGTTGCCGGTCATCCTGACGCTGCTCGGCCAGATCGGCATCGTGAGCTATGAGCAATTGAAGGGCGGCCGGAAGTTTGCCATCGTGGGCGTGTTTGTCATCGCCGCGGTGCTCACCCCGCCGGATCCGATTTCGCAGATTGCCATGGCGGTGCCGCTGCTGGGGCTTTACGAACTCTCGGTGCAAGCGGTGCGCTTCCTCGAAAGCCGCCGGAAGAAGGCTGAGGCCGCCCGCGACGCCGCAGCCTGACGGCCTGCTTTGCCCAGCACCGGCGAGGCCCTATAGAAGGGCCATCCGGGGAATCATGACATGCACGACATCAAGGCCATTCGCGATAATCCCGACGCTTTCGACAAGGGTCTGGCACGCCGCGGCCTGACGCCGATGGCCGCCGGCCTCCTGAAAATCGATGCCGAAAACCGCGATCATATGCAGAAACTGCAAGACGCGCAGGCCCGCCGCAACGCGGTATCGAAGGCCGTGGGCGAGGCCATGAAGGCCAGCGAAAAAACGAAGGCGGAGGCGCTTAAGGCCGAAGTTGCCAGCCTCAAGGATTTCATTGCGTCGGGTGAGGAGGTGGAGCGCCAGCTTAACAAACAGCTTGCGGATGCGCTCGCTGTCATCCCAAACATTCCGCTCGACGAAGTGCCGGACGGCAAAGACGAACACGACAATGTGGAAGTGCGGCGCTGGGGCGAAGCTCCCAAGTTCGCCTTCGAGGCGCGCCAGCATTTCAATATCGGCGAATGGCTGGGCCTCATGGATTTCGA
>JACMJT010000025.1 GCA_014380505.1 Hyphomicrobiales bacterium
TCCCACAAGGTCGAGCAGGGGTTTCAGCGCGGCGACATAATCCGTGGGCGTTGGGATATCGAAGCCCTTGTCGCGGCCGAACCTGGCCAGCATCGCCGGCGAATGTTTGCGCCAGGACCCGGGATGAATTTGCATGACCAGCCCGTCGTCGAGGCTCATCTTCGCCATTTCAGTGAGCATCTGGGCTGAGAAGAGGCGCTTGTCTTTTTCTCCGGCCCGCCTACTCCGGATGCGATCAAATAGGCTGGCGGCTTCTGAGTTGCTGAGGTTTGCCGTCTCCGCGGTCAAATGCCCGTGGTCTGACGATGTGGCGCCGAAGGACTTGAAATAGGCCCGGCGCTTGCGGTGCGCCTCCAGATAGCCATTCCATGTGCCGGTGTTGCAGCCGGTGATTTCGCCCAGCGTGTCGAGATTCTTCGCAAATCCGTCGAAGTCCGGGTCGATGACACTGTCTGGCCGGTAGGCGGTGATGACCCGGCCTTGCCAGCCGCTGTCCCTGATTTTGGCGTGCCATTTCAAATCGTCGAGCGGGCCCTCGGTGGTGGCGATCACCTCGATGTTGAAGCGCTCGAAAAGGGCGCGTGGGCGGAATCCGTCCTGGGCTAGACAGCCCGCAATCCGGTCATAGTGCGCATCGGCATTGTTGACGCTGAGCGGTTCATCGATGCCGAACAGGGATTGCAGCACATAGTCGAACCACAAACGTGTCGGCGTGCCGCGGAACAGGTGATAGTGCTCGGCAAAGCGCCGCCAGATCGTGCGGCCCTCGGTTTCAACCGGCGTCCCGTCAAGGCACGGCACCCCAAGGTCCTCAAGGCGAACGCCCTGGCTGAACAGCATGCGGTAGATGTAATGATCGGGAACGATGAGCAGCCGGGCCGGATCGGGAAAGGGCTCATTGAGCGCATACCAGCGTGGATCCGTATGGCCGTGGGGACTGACGATGGGCAGGTTGGCCACCCGCTCATAAAGCCCGCGCGCAATCGACCGGACGCCCGGTTCGGCAGGAAACAGCAGGTCCTGATGAATAAGCGTCTTGGGCAACTCGCCCTTCCTCCCTGTAACCCCGAGTCTTGCGCTCGCTACTTATTTCTTTATGCCCGTCGCCCGTAATGTCAATATACGACTTTAGTAATGTTGTATGACAACTTGCTTGCCCGGCCATTTTGCGTGGTGTAGGCATTCGTCTGAAGAAAGTATCGGGGCGGGAGGGCCTTGATGACGGAAATGCGCGAGCGGCTCTCGGACAAAATCCTGCCATCGATCAGCACGGCCATGGTTCCGGCTTATGACCGCAGCCGGGTTTCGCCCGGCATTGTTCATCTCGGTATCGGTGCCTTCCACCGCGCCCATCAGGCCGTCTATGTCGATGACTGCCTCGCGGCGGGCGACACCAGCTGGGGCATTATCGGCGCTTCGCTCCGCAGCCCCTCGACCCGCGATGCACTTAAGCCCCAGAACGGGCTCTATACATTGGCGGTGCGTGGCCGCGACGGCGAGCAGCTTCGCGTCATCGGATCCATCCTGGATTTCAAGGTTGCCCCGGAAGCGCCGCAGGACCTGCTTGCAACCCTGTGCAGTCCGCTTATCCGCATCGTCACTCTCACGGTCAGCGAAAAGGCTTACCTGCGAAATGCCACCGGGAATCTCGATGTCGCGCATCCCGGCGTCGTCGCCGATCTTGCAAATCCCGGCA
>JACMJT010000240.1 GCA_014380505.1 Hyphomicrobiales bacterium
ATGTCGAAATGGAAGTGATCGGCATGGTCGGCATTGTAGTCGGGGCTCAGCACAATGTTGAACCATTGGCAGGCGTGGGTGCGGATGTCGCGCAGGAAAAGGGCGGCGGGACCGCCGGTAGACCAATCGTTTTTCAGGGAAATGCCGCGCCCATTCGCGAGTTGGAAGCCCGCCATATCGAAGGCGTTGGCGGTGGCATGCTGGCTCTGGCGCCAACTGCCACGGATAGTGCGGCAGGAGTAGCTGCCGAAATGGTGAATGCGCTCAACCTCCGAGCCGAAATGGCGCCGCGCCAGGGGCTGAATGCCGTGGCGCTCCAGCAGATAGAGCCGCAGCGCCAGATCGCAGCGCATTTCCTCCGGCTCGAACCCGGCGCGCGACAGGCGGGAAAGCGTGATTGTCCCTCGCCGGTAGCAGCCCGGTTCATCGGTCCGCTCCGGCATGGCCTGAACGTTCACCCCCGCCTTGCTCAGAACGGCGATGCAGGCCCGGGTATTGCCGGACAACATCCGTAGCTTGATCCCTGTTACGAGATTGGGTTTGGCCGAGAGGTCCAGTTGAACCAGGGGATTATAGGGGTCGGGAATAAGCCGCGTCAGAACCGCCGCAAGCATGGCCGCCGCCAGCAACAGCAGGATCAGAACAAAACCCGAAAACTTTGAGCGCAGCCGCATTCGCTTCAGGTGTTGAATGCCGCATTGCGTTGGAATTGCGGCTTCGCCTTGAAGGATGTTTGCGATATTGCAGAGCGCCAGCTAGATTGCGGGCTCGAAGGGAAGGGGGAATTATGCCTGAGACGAAACCGGCGGCGCGGCCCCTATCGCCGCATCTGCAGATTTACCGGCCGATGTTGACGATGATGATGTCCATCATGCACCGCATCACGGGTACTGCGCTCTATTTCGGGATGATCTTGCTGGTCTGGTGGCTTTCGGCTGTGGCTATGTCCGATTCCCATTTCGATCTGGCGCAAGGTTTCTTCGGTCACTGGTTCGGAGTGATCGTGTTATTCGGCTTTACCTGGGCGCTGATCCATCACGCGCTGGGCGGCATTCGCCACCTGATCTGGGATACGGGACGGGGCTTCGACCCCGTGACGGTCGAATGGATGGCACGCGCCAATCTCGCGGGCTCGATTGTCCTCACTATTCTGCTGTGGATCGCCGTGTATGGGGTGATGGCATGACCATGCGGACACCACTCGGCAAGGTTCGAGGCCTGGGTTCGGCTAAATCCGGAGCCGAACATTGGTTGCTCGAACGGGTGGTTGCCCTTGCAAATTTGCCGTTGAACCTGTTTTTGGTGATCTTCATCCTTATGCACCTCGGTGCCGGGCGCGCCGATATAATTGAGAGCGTACGCAATCCTCTCATCGCGGGATTGTTGGCGATGTCCGTGATTGCCATCCTGTGGCACATGAAACTCGGCATGCGGGCGATTATCGAAGACTATGTACATGGCGAGGCAACCAAGCTCACCTTGCTCGTGCTTAATAGCGCCTACACGGCGATCCTCGGTGTTGCCGCGATCTACGCAATACTCAAGATGAGCTTTGCATCCTGATGGCGGCCTATCCGATCACCGATCATACGTTCGATGTGATTGTGGTGGGAGCGGGCGGTGCCGGGCTTCGCGCCACGCTTGGCGCTTCTCAGGCGGGCTTGAAGACGGCTTGCATCACCAAGGTTTTTCCAACGCGCTCCCATACGGTGGCGGCGCAGGGCGGTATTGCCGCTTCACTGGGCAACATGGGCGCCGACGACTGGCGTTGGCATGTCTATGACACGGTGAAGGGTGCTGACTGGCTGGGCGACCAGGACGCCATCGAATATCTCTGCCGCAACGCGCCGACCGCCGTCTATGAACTGGAACATTTCGGCTTGCCCTTTTCACGCACCGAGGAAGGCAAAATCTATCAACGTCCCTTCGGCGGCCACATGATGAATTTCGGCGATGGCCCGCCGGTGCAGCGGACGTGCGCCGCGGCCGACCGCACGGGGCACGCCATGCTGCACACGCTCTATGGCCAGTCGCTGCGGCACTCGGCCGAATTTTTCATCGAATATTTCGCCCTTGATCTCATCATGGAGAAGGGCGCCTGCCGGGGCGTTGTGGCGTTGTCGATG
>JACMJT010000241.1 GCA_014380505.1 Hyphomicrobiales bacterium
GACAACTACGACATGCTATGGGTGATGGGCGGCCCTATGGATGTGTGGGACGTGGAGGAACATCCCTGGCTCATTGCGGAAAAGCAGGCGATCCGCCGCTGGGTGCGTGAACTGAAGCGGCCGTTTCTTGGCGTCTGCCTCGGGCATCAATTGCTGGCGGATGCGCTGAACGGCACCTGTGGGCCGCAGCGTCCGGCCGAGGTCGGCATCCTCGATGTCGATCTTACCGAGGCAGGCAAGGCCGACCCCGTCTTCGGTTCCTTGCCGCACCGGGTGAAAGCGCTGCAGTGGCATGGGGTGCGTGTTGCACAGGCACCCGAGGGCGCGGTTGTGCTTGCCAGTTCCAGCGTCTGCGCCATTCAGGCCATGCGCATCGGGGCCAATGCCTATTCGATGCAGTATCACGTTGAGCTGGAGCCCGACACGATCACCAATTGGGGCCGGATTCCAACCTATGAACAGGCATTGGAGAAAACTCGCGGCAAAGGAGCGCTGGCCGGCCTTGCCCGGGAAGCCGAGCCGCTGATGGACGGTTTCATCGCCAACGCCCGCACGCTCTATCGGAATTACATGCGCGCGGTGCGTTAGCTGTCCAGGGATTCGTCATTCCGGCGGAAGCCGGAATCCATCTCTGCCATGGACCCCGGCTTTCGCCGGGGTGACGAATAAACTGTTTACTCCGCCATGGCACCGATGATGCGGACCCAACTTTTGATGCCTCGTTGAAAACTCGAGAGATTGTATTTTTCGTTGGGGCTGTGGATGGCGTCGTCGTCGAGGCTGAAGCCCACGAGGACCGAGTCCATGCCGAGGATGTCCTTGAAGGAGCGGCAGATGGGGATCGAGCCGCCGGAGCCGATCAGCACGGCTTCGCGGCCGAACTCATCTTTCAGCGCCTTGGCCGACTTGGCGATCCACGGGTTATCCTCCATGATTTCGGTGGCCGGGCTGCCGCCGCCTTTGCCAGAAAAGGCAATCTTGCAATCTCCAGGGATGTGCGCTTTGGCAAATTTCTGGAAGGCCTTGAGCACTTTTTGCGGATTTTGCTTGCCCACGAGGCGGAAGGTAAACTTCGCATGGGCTTTGGACGGCAGCACGGTCTTGACGCCGGGTGCTGTGTAGCCGCCCCAGATGCCGTTCACCTCCGCGGTGGGCCTGGCCCAAATCTGCTCGAGCACGCTCTTGCCCTTTTCGCCCGCAGGCTTTGACAATCCAACATCGCCCAGGAACTTCTTTTCCGAGAATTTGAGCGCCTGCCATTGCTTCTTCGTCACTTTCGGAAGATCGGCCACGCCATCGTAGAAACCGGGAATCTTCACCTTGCCATTTTTGCCATGGAGGGCCGCGATGAGTTTTGCCAGCACGCGGACCGGGTTCATGGCCGCGCCGCCATACATGCCCGAGTGAAGATCGATGCGAGGGCCGGTAATGGTGATTTCTTCGCTTACGAGACCGCGCAGGCGGGTGGTGATGGCGGGAGTTTTCGTGTCCCACATGCCAGTGTCGCAGACGAAGGCTGCATCGCAGGAGAGTTCCGCCTTGTTGGCCTTCAGGAACGGAATGAGGGAGGGCGAGCCAGATTCCTCCTCACCTTCGATCAGGAAAGTGGCCTTGACCGGCAATGAGCCCGTGGCGGCGATCCAGGCGCGGGCGGCTTCCACGAAGGTCATGAACTGGCCCTTATCGTCGGCGATGCCGCGGCCATACATGCGGTCAACTCCGTCTGCCCCCTTTTTCAGGACGGGCTCGAAGGGCGGCGTGTTCCACAGGTCGAGGGGGTCGGCCGGCTGCACATCATAGTGGCCGTAAAAAAGGAGATGGGGTGTCTTGGACCCCGCGTCCTTCGGCGTGTAGTGGGCCACGACCATGGGCCTTCCCGGCGTGGGCCTCACACTTGCCTCGAAGCCCATGCCCTTCAGGTCCGCGACCACGCTGCTCGCCGCGCGTTCGCAGTCGGCGGCATGGGCGGGATTGGTGGATATCGAGGGGATGCGGGCGAGATCGAACAGCCGCGCGAGGCTCTGGTCGAAACCTTTTTCGGCGGTTGCGAGAATGGCGTTGAGGTCGGACATCTGGGTTCCTTCACTATTTCGGCTGGTTTTGCAAAAGATCGCTTATTTGACCCTTGCCGCCGCCCGTTTCACGGGCGAAGATGCAGCTAAGCCACGGAATCGAATGCACTGTCTCACGGCGCCCCGATGCGCGGCAAGGGTGTTCGCATGTCCATGGCCGAAATCAATTTCTCACTCGCCCGCGACAGTTTGCAGGCGCGCGAGCCGGCGGCCCGGCTCGACCGATTCCGCCGCCGGGGCTACCAGCGCTACCGGCTGGTCAGGTCGTACATCAACCTCGCCTATGTGTGGAAACGCCGCTGGTTCATCATAACCATGATTTTGGGCTTTCTCTTCATGGCGGCGCCAACGCCCGCCGGCCTCACTCATGAGGGGCAGATCGTTCTCGTCATGTCGCTCATGGCGACGGTGCTGTTCATCTCCGAGCCGGTGCCCCTGCCGTCGGTGGCGCTGCTCATCATCATCGGACAAGTCGTACTTCTGGGCCTCGATTCAACCACGGTGGCCAAGAGCCTGATGACGGATTCGGTGCTGTTCATCATGGGATCGCTGATGCTCGCCGTGGCGGTGGTGAAGCAAAAACTCGACAGGCGGATCGCGCTGGCCATCGTGCGGATGACGGGCACCAGTGTGTTCTGGATCAGTTTTGGAATCACGGCGGTGTGCGGCGTGCTCGCTTCGTTCATCGGCGAACACACGGTGGCGGCCATGATGCTGCCGGTGGGTGTCACCCTCATCAGTCTCACCTCGACGGATGCCAAGAAGGTAAAAAACCTCGCGGCGGTTTTGCTGCTGTCGATTTCGTATGGTTGCGCCATCGCCGGTATCGGCACGCCCTCAGGTGGCGCCCGCAATGCCATCATGATCGGATATTGGAAGGACTTCTTCTACGATCCGGCCAATCCCGAAACACGCCGCTATCTGATGGATTACCTCACCTGGATGCTCTACGC
>JACMJT010000242.1 GCA_014380505.1 Hyphomicrobiales bacterium
GATCAGTCCTTCGTCACGGTGGTAAAACGGCCAGCGCCACTAAGCACGTCAAGAACAGCGCCCGGCTTGCGGATGGAGAACACAACTACCGGAATCCCGTTATCCCGCGCAAGGGCAATGGCCGCCGGATCCATGATGCGGAGGTCCTTGGCCAGAATCTCGCTGAAGGAAATCCTGTCGTAGCGGCTGGCCTTGGCATCCCTCTTGGGATCGGCGGAATAGACCCCGTCGACGCTGGTGCCCTTCAACAGCGCCTCGCATTGCAGCTCGGCAGCGCGAAGTGCTGCACCGGTATCCGTGGTGAAGAACGGCAGGCCCGTTCCTGCCGCGCAGATGACGATCCGCCCCTGCTCCAGGTGGTGAATGCCCTTGGCGGGAGAATAGGTTTCGCACACCGTCGGCATCGCGATCGCCGACAACACCCGCGCGTCGGCCCCCTTGGAGTTGAGCATGCCCTGCATGGCGAGCGCGTTCATCACCGTGGCCATGATGCCCATGTGGTCGGCCGAAACCCGGTCCATGCCCTTGGCGGCGCCCGCCAGCCCGCGGAAGATGTTGCCGCCGCCGATGACCAGGGCGATCTCCGCACCTCGGCCGGCGCAGGCAATGATCTCATCCGCCAGGCGCCCAACTGTTTCCAGGTCGATGCCGAAGGGCTGGTCGCCCATCAGCACTTCACCCGATACTTTAAGAAGAACGCGCTTGAACGCGAGTTTGCTCATGATTTCCCAGCCCGCTTCCCCATCAATCGATTTGAGCCCGCATTCTAACTGTCATCCCCGCGATTCGCTTGATTGGCGAATGTCCTGTTTCGTGGTTAGCTATGGTAACTCAGAGTATGTGACTTGAACAGGCGGGGAGAAAATGGCCATGCGTAAGTCGATTTTTGCTTCGATTATTCTCGCTTTTAGCGCAAGTCCATCGTTCGCCGAAACCGGCGCAACCTGCGGCGGCATCGCGGCCACCCAATGCGGCGAGAAGGAATGGTGCAGCTTCCCGGAAGGCAGTGCCTGCGGAAAGGCCGATGCCACGGGCACCTGCAAGGAGCGGCCTGAAGTCTGCACCATGGATTACGTTCCGGTTTGCGGATGCGACGGCGCGACGCACTTCAACGCCTGTAGCGCCCGCGCGGCCGGGACAGATGTGGCCAAGGATGGATCTTGCTGATCCGTTTTACGGAACTCCCGCGAGCGCTGAACGTTTACCGCATATAATTTTTTGCGGAGACACAACATGGCACGGAAAAGTCTTAGGCTTCCCAAGCGGGTTGGCGGGGTGAAACTGCCAAAGAAAGCCCGCCAGATGGGCAACAGCGTCCTGGCTCACCCCCTCGGGCGGGAAATACTGGCGGGTGTGCTCGTACAGGCGGGATCGGCGATGATGAGGCGGCAGGCGGAAGCTGGATCGGCGTCGCGGCAGTTCCTCTCCCATCCGGTCGCTTCCACCCGCTCGGCCGGAGGTGCCGTTGCGGAGGCTGGCGCGGACGCTGCCTCCACCGTCGGGCAGGCAGCGGGAAGCCTCTCAACTCTTATCCTGGATGCGTTCGATGGTGTTATGAGCCGCCTAAACGGCGACCGCAAAACGAAGAAAGCCAAAGCCCCAAAACGAAACGGCGGCAAATCCAAGGGATCGGCGAAGAAGAGCCGCAAGCATTAGCTGGCATTCTACGGAAAGCCGCTTTTCAAATATAGGCGATTGTGCGCCCCATGGCGGCAACGAAGAGCCAGATAAAAAGCGAAAATCCGGCGGTGAACCGGACCAATGGGTAACGTTCTCCGTGGTTTCGGAGGGTCCATTCATTGATGCCAATGTTGAGAAGCGCAAGTCCGATCGCCGCGATTTTGATCTGAAAGGCGGTATTGCGCGCCAGAGCCACCGCTTCCGCTGAAAACAGGATAAACCCCGCGGCGGCGATGACCGCCAGAACGATCAACGCGGCGGGGCGCAGCCGCTTCACCAGGGCGCGGGCCGGTTCGCCCGAAGATATTTGCAACAACCGCAGATCCATCGTGGCCACGAGGCCGAAGAATGCGATTACCGCAACCACATGAGTGATGTTCGCGATGGGGTAGACGAATGTGGAATTCCGGACGAAGGCAGCAAAGGATGAATCCTGAAGCGCTGCCCAAATAACGTCCATCCCCGGGCCTCAGCGCAACTTGAAACGCTTGCCGTCAACCTCAATCCATTCGGCGCGCATTTCCCGCGAACCGTCACGCTTGGGATAACCGTAAGCCGTGATTTGCTTTCCCAGTGCAACCACGTCCGCGGTGGCGCCTCGCGCCTGCATGCGAGACAAGGGGGCAAGCGTTACTTCCCATTTTTCGCCCTCATGGGAGAGCATCGCCATGCCATGGGGATTGCCGAGGGAGACTTCCTCGATTGCGGAGGTAATGGTGATGGGGCTGGTGGCGTTATAGGAACCCCAGCCGTGATGGGCAGCGGCGGGAACGGCAGCGAGTGACAGAACTACGATGGCAAAACAGGATCGGCGCATGGGGGAGGCTCCTTCCTGATTTACATATAGTTCGCGCTATGCAAGCGGCAAGCAGAGGCGTCTGCTTTTTATCCCGTGACCGTCGGGCGAGCTTACTGGCTCGCGCCCTGCCGCGCTGCCTTCGCCACGTCGGCGGCGAAATCGTCGTCTTTCTTTTCTATGCCTTCGCCAAGTTGCATGCGCACATAGCCGAGAAGCTTGAGCGGAGCGCCGGCCTTGCTGGCGGCCTCGGCGATCGACTGGGTGACGTTCTTGGTGCCGTCGTGCACCCAGGCCTGCTCGAGCAGGCAGTTTTCCTTGGCATAGGTCTTGAGGCCGGAGGCCATGATCTTTTCAAGGACATTTGCCGGTTTGCCGGCATTCTTCTCTTCGAGAATGGCCTTTTCTCGTGCCAGCGTCGCGGCGGGAACGCCTGAAATGTCCATGGCGACTGGATTGGTTGCCGCGACATGCATGGCGAGCATGCGGCCGAACTGGGCGAGTTCGTTCTTGTCGCCAGTCGATTCGAGCGCCACCAGCACGCCGATCTTGCCCATGCCGGGTGCTATCTGGTTGTGGACGTAGGAGCCGATGACGCCATCCTTCACGGAAAGTGCGGCCGTGCGGCGCACCGCCATGTTCTCGCCAACCGTCGCCACCATCTCGGCTACATATTCGGCGACCGCATGGTGCGATCCCGGGAATTTTGTAGTTTTGAGCTTTTCGCCGTTGCCCCCGGCATCGAGTGCGAGCTTGGTGATCTCACCCACCATGGCCTGGAATTTCTCATTGCGGGCCACGAAGTCGGTTTCGGAATTGACTTCGACGGCTGCACCCGTGGTGCCTTTGACGGCCACTCCCACTAGGCCCTCGGCGGCTACACGAGTCGACTTCTTGGCGGCCTTGGCGAGACCCTTGGCGCGAAGCCAGTCGACGGCGGCATCCATATCGCCGTTGGTGGCGGCCAGTGCTGCCTTGCAATCCATCATGCCCACGCCGGTCTTTTCGCGCAGGTCTCTCACCATGCCAGCCGTGATCTCAGCCATGATCAGGCCGGAACTTCTTCGGCTGGCGGCGCCTCGGCAGCGCCCATATCCGCGCCATGCCCCGTCTGGGCCATGGAGATGCCTTCGATGCAGGCGCGGCTGAACAGATCGCAATAGAGGGCGACCGCGCGGCCCGCGTCATCATTGCCGGGAATGGGATGGGTGACACCGGCGGGATCGCTGTTGGTGTCGATGATGGCGATCACCGGAATGCCGAGGCGATTGGCTTCCTTGATGGCAAGCTGTTCCTTGTTGGTGTCGATCACGAACAACAGATCGGGTGTTCCGCCCATGTCCTTGATGCCGCCCAGCGCCTTGTCGAGCTTCACCTTCTCGCGGGTGAGCGACAGGAGTTCGCGCTTGGTGAGGCCGGAGTCTTCCTTCGTGATTGTTTCGTCGATGGTGCGCAGATGCTTGATCGAATTGGAAATGGTTTTCCAGTTGGTCAGCATGCCGCCGAGCCAGCGGGCGTTCACATAATACTGGGCCGAGCGCTTGGCGGAATCGGCGATCTGTTCGGCGGCGGCGCGCTTGGTGCCGACGAACAATACGCGCCCGCCCTTGGCCACCGTCTCCGTGACCATGAGCAGCGCCTGATGCAACAAGGGCACCGTTTGCGCGAGATCGATGATATGGATGCCATTGCGGCTGCCGTAGATGAAGCTTTTCATCTTCGGGTTCCAGCGATGGGTCTGATGGCCGAAATGCACGCCCGCTTCGAGAAGCTGGCGCATAGTGAATTCTGGCACTGCCATGGGGCCGTTCCTTTTCCGGTTGATCCGCCGCGAAAGAGTGTGACCGGACGATCCGGCACCGGAGGGACTGCCGCTATGTGGGGACCTTGCGTATCCCGTGCGACACTCCCGCTCTCGCGTGTGAGTTGTTGTTGACGAGGCGAGCCTATAGCTGTGTGGGACGGCATTGACAAGGGGCCTGCCGCAGCCGCTTCCGAATTAGAGCCCGGCCCCGATCAACAATTTCTCGAACTCATCCATCAACGTCATCGAATAGGACGCGGTAAGATGGGATTGATCGTAGAAGACCGCGTTGCCGCCGGAGATCGCTCGGCACGCGCCGCCATCGCAGATATCCGGATTGAGATCGATAACCCTCACACGATCACCGAATTCACTGGGGTCCGGAGCATAGAAGTCGTTCATCACGACGCTATCTTCCGGCCATGAGCAGGCTTCTTCCCGTCCAGGATTGCGATAGAGGCAAACCAGAGGTTCTTCCGGCAACGTCGGCGTATCCTTTATCAGGATGACCTGATCGGCATATTTGAGCAGTTTGGTGATCATCTTGTGTTGCGCCTTCCGGTAAATTTCCGGCCGGTCTTTCTCCGTCGCGGGACCGCCGGTTTGTTCGTTCATCAACAGGCTCCGGGTGGCGCCTGCCAGGATGACGAGCTTCGGCCTCGTTTCACGGATGGTGGCGATAACCCCTTCGCGCCAGACGTCGCACTCGGTGTAGCGCCGTTTCAGCGCTTTGTACCACATGGCGCCATCGATCGAGCGGCAGCCGCTTTTGCTGCGCATCAGGAAGGCGGTATTCCGTTCGATCGCCGCGGCATTAACGGCATCGAAAAAATGGGCTGCGTGGGAATCGCCGAACAGGACCACTTCGGGTTTGGCTCCTTGCTTGCCGAAGATACACAGCCCGTGTTGTGTTTCGGTGACCGACACGTGGCAATCCGATTGATAGGCGGCCGACTTGTCTTTCATGACCTCCGCGATGGGAATCTGGCGGCCATCGCTCAAAGTCACAGTGAGATTTTTAGCACGCTGGCCAACGGCATGGCCCGCCAGCAGGACCGAGCCTGCGAGAATTGCCCCCATGGCAAGGGAAAGGGTCCGCGACTGCACCAGCACGGGCAGAAACCTGATCGGGTTTTCCACGGCATGGTGGGTGACGACGGCGGCAGCGAACGACAGCCCAACCAGGCTTGCAGCATAGATCAATCCGCCCTCGGGAAAAACCGCGGCGCCGAAAAACAGAATGGGCCAGTGCCACAGATACCAGACGTAGGAAATGCGACCGGCGAAGGCGAGCGGCGGAATGGAGACAAGCCGCGATCCCCAGTTGGATGAAGCACCGAAAGTCCCAGCGAAAATGAGGGCTGCGGCGCCAACGACCGGCACCGCCGCGATCAAGCCGGGAAACGCCTTTTCCGGATCGATCAGGAAGAAACCGGCAAGGATCGCGGCAAGACCCAAGGGTCCGGCGAAACCGGCGAGCCGCCGCCCAGCGCTTACCCGTCTGGTGAGAACAATCGCGAGAAATGCCCCCGCCAGCAATTGCCAAACTCGCGTAAATGTCCCGAAGAAAGCCAGCGGCTGGTTGACCGGCGTCAGAAAAACGCAATAGGCGAACGATGCCACAAGTATAGCGGCGGATCCGATCGCCAGAGTCCACATGGCCCGCATGCCCGACCGGCGCGACACGAAGAACAGTGCCGCCACAACCAGCGGCCAGACGAGATAAAACTGTTCCTCGACCGCGAGCGACCAATAGTGCAGCACCGGGCTTGGATCGCTGGGAGCCAAATAATCCACAGCATCATTCGCCGAACGCCAGTTGAGGCCAAAAAAGCCGGTGGCGAAAATATCCTTGCCGGTTTTTCTCAAAAGCAGCGGTGAGACGAGAATGAGAGAAACGGCAGCGGTGGTGAGCACCACCAGCGTGGCGGCGGGCAGAATGCGTCGCGCCCGCCTTGCCCAGAACCCCGCGAAATCGATGCGGCCATTGGCGGAATACTCGCGCAGAAGAATTCCGGTGATGAGGAACCCCGAAATC
>JACMJT010000243.1 GCA_014380505.1 Hyphomicrobiales bacterium
AAGGACCGATGGCGCTTCAAGAATGACGAACGGCTTTTCCGGCATGTTATTTCTGTTCGGCGGCAAGGCGCAGCCCAAGGCCGATCAGCAAGGTTCCAGTCAGCCCTTCGATCATGCGGCGAATGGCGGGCCGGCGCAAAACATTCGCAGCCTTTGCGATCATGGCGGCGTAGAGGGCAAGCCATGCGAAGGTCATCGCCGCGAACACCAAACCCAGAAACAGGAGTGCGGCGAAGATCGGTGCATCCGAGGGCACGAACTGCGGCAGCAGGCTGGCAAAGAAAACCGCCATCTTGGGATTGCCGAGGTCGCTGATCAAGCCTTGCCGGAAGGCGGAGACGGCACTGAGGCGCTGGCCGGTCGGTCCTGCCGATGGAGTGCCTTCAGCCTGAACGGCCGGTCGAAAGGCCTGGCGCAGCGCCTGGAGTCCGAGAAAGACCAGATAGGCGGCGCCGGCGTATTTGACCGCTAGGAAAAGCGGCTCCGACGCGATCAGGAGAGCAACGATCCCTGCACTTGTCGCAAACGCCCAGACGGTCTGGCCACTGGCTATTCCCAGAGCCGTGAACACACCACCCGAACGCCCGCCGAGCAACGTATTGCGAATGGTGATGGCAGTATCAGGTCCGGGCGTGATGATGACAACAAGCGAAACGCCGATGAATGCAAGAAACAAAGACACTTTTGCGCGTTCCTGTGTTGAGCTCTGTAATCCTGATCTTATAGTCTACCCCACCCACAGGCACCAGATCGCCAGCAGCGGGTCATCGTCCGTCTTCATGGCGTGCATGACGTGGGGCTCATTATGGACAAGCCCGCCAGGCTCCGGCTGGTGCCAGTCGTGTCCCTGCTTCCACCAAGCGCCCCCGGCGAGCGAGACATAAACTTCTTCCGGTGGATGCTGGTGGTCGGGATAACGCACATGGGGGGCCATCAGACTGATGCCAACCAAGACATCTTTTCGCATCTCGAGCCCATCAGGCCCAACGACCACGGCATTGGCATGGCCGTCAAAAAAGTTTTGGGATTCCTTCTCGGCGCCTTTGCGGCGGCGCCATACAAGATCGGGCGCAAGTTTCTTAAGTGCCGTGCCTAAGCGCGGAATAGGTGAAGGCCCCCGCGCGGCGAGACCCAATGCCGGATCGAGTGCCTCGCACACTGGCAAGCTCTCGGGTGGCCCATCGTTCTTCTGTCCCACCTCGGCGCGCAAGGCGGCGAAGACACGGCGCGCCGGTTCTGCCCCCCCGCCAGCATTCGCGCGGAGGAGAATGGCCTCTTCAGTGAGGTCGAGAAAGTTCTGCAGCGTCGTGTCGCGCGCTTTGTTGGTCATTGTCATTCCTGATCGAACAGGAACTCGCGTCCGACCTTGACCCGGCGCACACCGTCATAAGCGATGATATCGGCGGTGGCATAGGTCTCGGTTAGAGTGGCCGGCAGAAAGCTTCCTGTGCCGACGAGATCGAGGGGCGCCCGGGCCGCGCCCATCACCTGGCATTTCTGCGGATCGAAGCCGGAGGAGCCGACGATCATCGCAGTCTTGAAACCTGCCCGGTCGAGGGCGCGCCGCACATGGATGATCGATGCTACTGAAACGCCCTTGCCGAAGAGGATGCGGCGCACCTTGTCGACCAGGATGTTGTTGGGGTCGAGCTGGAACGCCCTGCCGCCCAGCACATGCTCAACGATGTTGTATTCGCCATGCACACCCAGCCAGTGGCCTACGGTATCGACCGATTTCTCGTAGTCGAGGCCTTCGGCAAAACGCCCGCCATGGGTATCGAGCCGGATGCCGAAGGTCTTGCCCTTGTTCTGAAGCTGGGCCTCCTCATAAAACCAGCGTGCGCAGCGGACGGAATCGGTGACTTCCTCGCCGGTATAATCGACGAGAGCGATCAGCGTCGTGGCCTCGGGAATCGTTTCGGCAAAAAGTTTGGTGGCCTTCAATACGTCACCGCCCGTATAGCCAATGAGCGCATGGGGCATCGTACCCATGCCGTTGGCTGCATCGAAGAAGGGCGCAGTCAGGTCCTGGGATGAACCGACGAAACCCTTGACAGCCGGGTCAGCCTTCTTTGCCGCTATGCTGCCGACCGCCGCCCCATAGGCTGCGAGAATATTCATCTCGGCGCCGCTGGCGTGGCGCGCATGCATATCCATGAAGCCAGCACCCGGCATGGCGCGGCACATTTCATAGGCGTTGTTGGCTGAGACACACGGGATGCCGGTCTTCTGCAACATCAGCGTCTCGATCTCGATGAGCTTCGCCATGGAGCCAGTGACTTCAAGCATCTTTTTCTCGGAGGGCACGATGTCGCCTTCCCCGTAGAAACGCCTGATCTTCACATTGGGAACGAAACGCCGGACCAGCCGGATGGCGGGTTCAAGGGCCGCCACCACGCGCCGCCGCATGAACACCGCGAACGTCACTTCCGCATCGCCATGGGCCGCAACGATGCGGCTGGTATGGGTGAAATATTTGTCGGTCTGAGCGGGAATGGGGCCGGCGGCCAGCGCAATATCCACCAGCCGATCGAGGATCTCGCCGGTTTTTGCCGAGGGTGGCGCTGCTTTGTCCATCATGGCCCAAGTCTCACCGAAAGCCTGTCTCGCGTCAAATACCGTCCACGGATGCGACCAAGGCCGCAGCGCCCGCCTGCAGCAGATCGAGGTCGAATCCCGCAGCCACAAACCGGTAGCCGAGCTTCAGATAGGCGCGTGCCGCCTCTGCATCGCCGCCGTAGGCACCCGCCACGAGGTTGTTCGCCTTGGCGGCGGCGGCAATGCGCTGCATGGCGGCGATGGTCGCAGGGCCCGTCTTGTCGATACCCGCGCCCTTGGAAAGCGTAATCGAAAGGTCGCTTGGTCCCACGAACAGGCCGTCAAGACCGGGGGTGGCCGCAATCTCCTCGACGCGATCGAGCGCCACGGCCGTCTCGATCATGGCGAAGACCTGGGTCAAGCGGTTCGCCTGGGCTAGATATTCGCCGGGCTTGAGCCCGGAGGCCTGGATCGCCGCATAACCACCCCAGCTTCGCCCGCCAACAGGCGGGTACTTTGCCGCCCTTACCAGAGCTTCTGCTTCAGCGCGGCTATTGATCATGGGTGCAATCACCGCTGCCGCACCAGCGTCGAGCGCTTGGCCCACCAGGCCTGGGTCGTTCCATCGGCATCGGACAATGGCAGGCCGTCCCGCTCCATTGATCGCCGCGATCATCGGCACGGCGTCGGAAAAGCCGATCAAGCCATGCTGCATGTCGAGGCATACGCCTTCAATCGGAAGCGTCGCCATGTATGCGGCCAACCCCGGGCCGGCGACTGACATCCAGGAGAACAGAAAAGGCTCCGGGTTTGCGAGCCTCGTTCTCAGATCATAGTGTGACGCCGCCACCTAGGAGCCAGCTTTGACCTGATCCACCGCTTTCTGCATCAGCTCATCCATGGTGCGTCGAATCTGATGGTCCGACTGGGCGACGCTCTTGGCATCGAAATCGGCGCGGACCTTGCGGAAGACGTCTTCATCGCCTGCTTCCTCGAAATCGGCCCTAACGACGGCTTTGGCATATTCATCCGCTTCGGCGCCCGAAAGCCCAAGCTTTTCAGCGGCCCACAGGCCCAGAAGCTTGTTGCGGCGGGCCTCGGCCTTGAATCTCTGTTCCTCGTCGAGGGCGTATTTCTTTTCAAAGCCTTCCTGGCGCTTGTCAAAAGTCGTCATGCAAATCTCCTGTGAGGCTGGGGTTGAAATAGCCATTGGACAATCGCAAAGCAATGGACATTGTGCGCCGCAACGGAGTCTTGTAAGACCCCGTCCAGCGGCGCCTGCCGACTCGCCGATTTCGGGACATATGTGTGGTGCGCGTTCCCTTCCGGGCTTAGTGTGGGAGGGCGATTGAGGGTTTGATGAGGATTATTCAGATGAACAGCCGCCGCACCCGAATTTACGAAGGCAAGGCCAAGATCCTCTACGAAGGCCCCGAGCCCGGCACTGTCATCGTCCATTTCAAGGACGACGCCACCGCTTTCAACGCCCAGAAAAAGGCCGTGATCGAAGGCAAGGGCGTGCTCAACCAGCGGATTTCCGAGTTCATCTTCACCAAGCTCAACGAGCTGGGCCTGCCCACCCATTTCATGCGCACGCTCAATATGCGTGAGCAACTCGTCCGCGAGGTCGAGATCATTCCGCTGGAGGTCGTGGTGCGCAATGTGGCGGCGGGATCGCTCTCCAAGCGCCTGGGTCTCGAAGAGGGCCACGCGCTGCCGCGCTCCATCATCGAATTCTATCACAAGAACGACGAGCTGGGCGACCCCATGGTTTCGGAGGAGCACATCACGGCGTTCAATTGGGCGAGCCCCCAGGAAATCGACGACATGATGCATATGGCGATCCGCATCAACGATTTCCTCTCCGGCCTGTTCCTCGGCATCGGCATCAAGCTTGTGGACTTCAAGGTCGAGTTCGGCCGGCTTTTTGAAAACGACATGATGCGCATCGTCCTCGCTGACGAGATCAGCCCCGATAGCTGCCGCCTGTGGGACATCAAGACCAACGACAAACTCGACAAGGACCGTTTTCGCCGCGACATGGGCGGCCTCGTCGAGGCCTATCAGGATGTGGCCCGCAGACTCGGCATCATCCCGGCCACCGAACAGCCCGAGCGTTCGCGCCCCAAACTGGTGAAGAGCGATACGTGATAAAGGCCAAAATCAAGGTCACGCTTAAGAAGGGCGTCCTCGATCCGCAAGGCAAGGCCATCGAAGGCGCCTTGGGGTCGCTGGGTTTTTCCGGCGTCGAGCACGTGCGCCAAGGCAAATATTTCGAGATCGATGTCGCCGAAACCGATCCCGCCAAGGCGCTCAGCGCCGCCAAGGCCATGTGCGAGAAATTGATCGCCAATACGGTGATCGAGAATTATGATATCGAACTCGCATGATGCAACCATCGAGCCGTTCCGCATGAAATCGGCCGTCGTCCTCTTTCCGGGCCTCAATCGCGAAACCGACATGATGATGGCCCTTGAGGCCATTAGTGGCACCAAACCTGTTTTGGTGTGGCATACCGAGGCCGAACTTCCACAGGTCGATCTCGTGGTCATCCCCGGCGGTTTTTCCTATGGCGACTATCTTCGTTGCGGGGCGATCGCCGCCCGTTCACCCATCATGGGTGATATCCGCGCCAAAGCGTTGAAGGGACTTAAAGTTCTCGGCGTCTGCAATGGCTTCCAGATCCTTACCGAGGCGGGGCTCCTGCCTGGCGCCCTCGTCCGCAATGCCGGTCTCCGCTTCGTTTGCCGGGAGGTGCGGCTGCGGGTCGAGAATACCCGCACCTGGTTCACTAACCAGCTTAACCAAGGGGCCGTCGTCTCCTGTCCCGTGGCCCACGGCGAGGGCAATTACATCTGCGAGGAAGAAACGCTGAAGCGCCTTGAAGGCGATGGCCAGGTCGTATTCCGTTATGCGGAAGATACAAACCCCAATGGCGCC
>JACMJT010000244.1 GCA_014380505.1 Hyphomicrobiales bacterium
GAGATCGACGGCGGCCTACAAACCATCAAGGTAAAGATGCCGCTGATCGTCACCACCGATCACCGCCTGAACCAGCCGCGCTATGCGTCGCTCCCCAACATCATGAAGGCCAAGAAAAAACAGCTCGATGAAAAGACTCCCGCCGACTACGGTGCCGATGTGACGCCCCGCCTCAAGGTGGTGAAAACCGTGGAGCCGCCGAAGCGCCTTGCCGGCGTCAAGGTGAAATCCGCCGCCGAACTCGTGGCCAAACTCAAGGAAGCGGGAGCAATCTGACCATGGCCGTCCTCCTGATCGCCGAACACGACAACGCCCATCTCAAGGATGCAACCCACAAGGCGCTCACCGCCGCCGCCAAAATTGGAAGCGACGTCCACGTGCTGGTGGCCGGCAACAAGGCCGAGGGTGCGGCAGCCCACGCCGCGAAATTATCCGGCGTGAAGAAAGTGCTCCACGTCGAGAGCACTTCGCTTGAGCGCCCGCTGGCCGAACCCATGGCGGCGGTTATCGTAGGCCTCGCGGGCGCCTACGAGCACATCGTCGCCGCCGCCACCACCAACGGCAAGAATTATATGCCGCGCGTGGCAGGCCTGCTCGACGTGATGCAAATCTCGGACATTTCCGATGTGGTCTCGGGCGACACCTTCGTGCGCCTGATCTATGCGGGCAACGCCGTCCAAACCGTGCAGTCCGCCGATGCGAAGAAAGTGATCACGGTGCGCACCGCCTCTTTTACCGCGACGGACGAGGGTGGTTCCGCTCCGATCGAAAAAGTGAATGCCGCCGCCGATCCGGGCCTCTCGTCCTACCAGAGCGAGAACCTGTCGAAGTCCGACCGGCCGGAGCTGACCTCGGCCAAGGTCATCGTCTCGGGCGGACGCGGTATGCAGAACGGCGAGAATTTCAAGCTGCTCGAGCAGGTCGCCCGCAAGCTCAACGCCGCCGTCGGCGCTTCGCGTGCCGCCGTCGATGCAGGCTATGTGCCCAACGACTACCAGGTGGGCCAGACCGGCAAGGTGGTTGCCCCAGATCTCTATATCGCCGTGGGCATATCGGGCGCCATCCAGCATTTGGCCGGCATGAAGGATTCGAAGATCATCGTCGCCATCAATAAGGACGAGGAGGCGCCGATCTTCCAGGTCGCCGATTATGGCCTCGTCGCCGACCTTTTCCAGGCCGTGCCGGAGTTCGATGCCGAACTCGCCAAACTGGCGAAATAAGCCCCCTTGCTGCCATTAACCATGACCGCGCCGGCACATTCTTAACGGCCCCGCAGACGATTTGTTCATAGGTCTGATGTAGCCATCGAACGCGATGACATGCGCAATCGGTGGAGAGGGCGGGATGAAGGCGCCACAATGGGCTTGGGCCGGAGATCTTCTCGGTCGGATCGGCATTGTCGTTCTGTTTGCTTCGGCGGCTTCGGCAAAGACCCAGATCATTTACAGGGCGGTTCGGGACTGGTTTGCGTCCTCGCCCGATTTTGAAATGCTGCCACTGCTTTCTGAAGTGGCGAACCTCGCTTTTCTCATTCTTATCGTGACTACGACGATCGTGCGGTTGAAGCCGCTGCGCTCGGCCGAAGGTATCGAGCCCCGCGTCACCGCGCTGGCGGGCACCTTCGCCATGGTTTTTCTGGTTCTGCTACCGCCCGCCATTCCCCTCTTACCGCCATTCAAGGTTTTTGCTCTTTGCCTGATGATGATCGGCTTTTCGTTGTCGGCCTATGTGCTGTACTGGCTCGGCCGTTCATTCAGCATCATGGCCGAAGCCCGGCGGCTGGTGACTTCGGGTCCCTACGCCGTCGTGCGCCATCCTCTCTACGTCGTGGAAGAGATCGCCGTCCTCGGCGTATTGCTGTTGAACCTGTCGCTGCCCGCAGTGCTGCTTGTGGCGGCGCACTGGGCCCTGCAGCTGCGCCGGATGCACAATGAGGAACGCGTTCTCGCCCAGGCATTCCCCGAGTATGCGGACTATGCGGCCAAAACTCCCAAGTTCATTCCGCGCCTGGCAGCCTGGCCTGCGCGCAAGCCCGCCTGACTCCGATGATTTTTCCCGATCCCAAGATGATCATTCTCGCCGTCTTGGTGTTTGTGCCGCTCGAACGGTTATTTGCATTGCGCCGCGATCAGAGCATCTTGCGCTCCCTCTGGCAGCTTGACAGCATTTACATGTTGTTTAATTCGGCCATTACCGGCCTTGGCATCAGTGTGCTTCTGTTCACGACGCTGTTGCTTTCGCCGCACCTGGTGCCGCAGGAATTCCGCTCCTGGGTTGGATCGCAGCCCGTCTGGGTTCAGCTCCCCGTCATGATCCTTCTCGCCGATCTGGGTTTTTACGCCATACACCGGCTGTTTCACAAAATTCCCTGGCTGTGGAAATTTCATGCGGTTCACCACAGCATCGAGGAGATGGACTGGCTCGCGGCCCACCGCGTGCATCCCGTCGATCAAATCCTGACGAAGGGCGTTTCCTTCCTGCCGGTTTTCGCCCTCGGATTCTCGGCCGCGCCAATCGCTGCCTATGCTTTCCTCTATCACTGGCAGTCGCTGCTCATTCATTCCAACGTGCGGATTGGCTTTGGCCCCATCGGCCGCATCTTCGCCACGCCCCGCTTCCACCACTGGCATCACGCCAATCAACCTCAGGCCTATGACAAGAATTTCGCGGGCCAGCTGTCTTTCCTCGACGCGGTGTTCGGCACCCTGCATATGCCCGCCGCCAACATGCCCAAGCGTTATGGAACCGACGAGCCCGTGCCGCACAGCTATGGGGCGCAGTTGATGTTTCCGTTCCAGCAATCCGCTACGGGAAATCAACCTCAGCCCAGCGGCGAACTGGCCAAGATTGCGGACTGAACCGCTACTGACAAAGAGTGCCGGACAATACTATAGACTGTCACGATGCTGCTCTACTCAGGCCCCCTCAGTCTCTTCGCGCGCAAGACCGAAATAGCCCTCGCCGAAAAATCCATCCCTTTCGACCGTGTGGTGGTTTCGTTCAGCCAGACACGCGGTTATGCGCCGAAACATCCAGCCGTCGTGGCGGCCAATCCCAAGGGCCAGGTGCCCGTGCTGGTCGACGGCGATCTCACCCTCTACGATTCAACCGTCATCATCGAATATCTGGAGGATGCCTACCCCGCTCACCCGCTTCTTCCGGCGGAACCGGTGGCGCGCGCCAGATGCCGCCTCATGGAACTGGAAGCGGACGAAGTGCTGCTGGTGCCGGTTCGCGCCCTCATGCACCGCACGGAACCGCCCGGGCCGGACACCGCGCGGCGCCTTCTGCAGGAACAGGAAGCGGCCAAGGCCGAAGACGCGATTTTGGTTCACTACGGCAAAATTTCCGCGAAACTTTCGGGCCAGGAATTCCTGTGTGGCGATTTCTCCCTGGCCGATATCGCGACATTCATGGTGATGCACTACGCGCTCCGCCTGGGCGGTCCGCCGCTGGCGAGCCACCCAAATCTGTCGGCATGGTATGCGCGGCTGGCGGAACGCCCGGCCTTTGCCGCCGTCGTGGCCGAGATCGCAGCGGCCGACAGGGAACTGTCACATCCGGTTCCTCCCTACCGGAAAACGCCGTAAACAGGGGCCATGCCCCTTTGCTGCACCTGCGAAATGAGGCTTGCCCCGGCTCTGGCCGCGTTATAGGCTCGGCCTGTCTTTACAAAACGGACACTAGATTACCATGCAGATCAGGAAAGTCGGCGTCATCGGCGCCGGGCAGATGGGCAACGGCATCGCACAGGTCCTGGCCCAGGCTGGTTTCGACGTCGGCCTGAACGACGTGAGCAAAGAGCGGATCGAAGCGGGCCTTGCCACCATCAATGGCAACCTGCAGCGCCGCGTCAAATCCGGCAAGTTCAGCGAGGCTGAACGCGAAGCCGCTCTCTCCCGCATCAAGCCCATAGCCTCCTACGATGGTTTCGCCGGTTATGATCTCGTCATCGAAAGCGCCGTCGAGGACGAACAGGTCAAGCGCAAGATCTACCAGTCGCTCTGCCCGCACCTGAAGCCCGAGTGCATCGTGGGCTCCAACACCTCATCGATTTCGATCACTCGCCTTGCCTCCGCCACCGATCGTCCGGAAAAATTCATGGGCATACATTTCATGAACCCCGTTCCGGTGATGGAGCTTGTCGAACTGATCCGCGGCATCGCCACGGAAGAAGCGACCTTCGCGGCGGTGAAGGAACTCGCGATGGCGCTGAACAAGACCGTCGCCGTAGCCGAGGATTTCCCCGCCTTCATCGTCAACCGCATCCTGATGCCGATGATCAACGAGGCGATCTACACCCTCTACGAGGGCGTTGGCGGCGTGGACGCCATCGACACCGCCATGAAGCTCGGCGCCCACCATCCCATGGGCCCCCTGGAACTGGCCGACTTCATCGGCCTCGATACCTGTCTCTCGGTGATGCAGGTGCTTTACGAAGGCCTGGCCGATTCGAAATACCGCCCCTGCCCGCTGCTGGTGAAATATGTCGAAGCCGGCTGGCTTGGCCGCAAGGTAAACCGCGGTTTTTACGACTATCGCGGCGAAAAGCCGGTGCCGACGCGGTAACGCTTCTACGTCCTAACGCGCCGCAGCGCTTCTGCCGTTTCGGTGTCGGCGGGATAGAATGCTTCAAGGGCGATCTCCGACAGTGTGATCTCCACCGGCGATCCGAAAACCGTGATGGTGGAAAAGAAATTCAGAACACCGAAGGGCGTCGCAAGCTGCAACGGAACCATCACCGATGCATCGTCAACGCCGTGGTTGCCGGTCCCGCCCTGTACTTCGCTGGGCTGCGGTAGCGCCTGAAGCTCTCCGCTGAGCCGCTGCAGTACCGGATCGGCGGAGACGTCGATTTGCCGCCGAAGCCGATCCAGCAGATGATGCCGCCACTCTGTAAAATTACGGATATGCGGCGCAAGACCACCGGGATGGAGCGAAAGGCGCAGCACATTGATGGGCGGCTTGAGAAGCGTTGAATCGGAGACAAGATCGAGCAGCGGCGCCACCGCGCCATTGGCGGCAAGCAGCGTCCAGTGACGGTCGACCGCGATCGCCGGATAAGGCTCGTGGCCCTTGAGAATAAGATCGATGGCGGCGCGCGCAGCCTTGAGGGTTGGATCATCCAGTTGGCGTTCACGGAATTGCGGCGCATAGCCCGCGGCCAGCAGCATCGCGTTACGGTCGCGCAATGGCACATCGAGGTGTTCGGCAATCCGCAGAATCATGTCGCGGCTGGGCGTGGCGCGATTGCTTTCGATAAAGCTGAGGTGGCGCTGAGAAACTTCCGCATCAAGCGCAAAATGAAGCTGACTAAGACGCCGGCGCGTCCGCCATGTTCTGACGTGGTCGCCGACGGTTTTGGGAGAGGCTTGCAGGGTGGCAGTCATTATGGATCCCGATATTCGTCCTTCACAGGTGGGTGTTCAATTACCTCGGGCGTAATCGACTTGCATGATGCCATGGAGAATTATGGCGTCGTTTCACCAGCACAGGAGACGATAATGTCGACCACCAATCAACCCACTTCTTTTCTTCGTTATGCCTTGATCGGCGATGCCTTGGCGAGCGGCGCCACCGGCCTGCTCATGGCGGCCGGCGCGGGTCTCTTGTCCGGTATTCTGGGATTACCCCAGATGCTCCTGCAATCCGCCGGTCTCGTGCTCTTGCCCTATGCGGCGCTTGTAGTCTTCATAGGTACGCGCCCAATTATAATGAGGGCGGCCGTGTGGATGGTGATCGTGGCCAATTTGCTGTGGTCGGCCGAAAGCATCCTTCTTCTGATGTCCTCTTGGGTCTTCCCCGCAGGACTGGGATACGCCTTCGTAATCTTCCAGGCTGCGGTCGTCTTTGCTTTTGCGGTCCTGCAGTTCATCGGTCTGCGCCGGCACAAGAACGCCATGACCGCAACGGCGTGAGTTCTAGCGCAATGCCTGTGTCCTTCAGGTGCCTTCCGCCAGCGCTGCCTGGATCAGCGCAACGGCCTCGGGGCTTGCCCACTCGGCGGGGCCGAGCAGGCGGCCGATTTCGCGGCCCTGCCGGTCGATCAGCACCGTCGCGGGCAGGCCGAGAGCCTGCAGGCCGTTGAGGATTTGGGCTGTGGGCTCCACATAGAGTTTGAGTGC
Source organism: Hyphomicrobiales bacterium (assembly GCA_014380505.1). The sequence continues at coordinate 6,126 of JACMJT010000244.1, forward strand.
CGTGGCCCCGGTTTCCTTCAGGAAGGCGGAAGAGGCTTCAACGCCCTTGCGGTCGGTGCTGATCGCCACGACCTCGAAATCCTTCGATCCAAGTTTGGTTTGAAGTTCGGCAAGGGCTGGCATTTCCTTCCGGCAGGGTCCGCACCAGGTGGCCCACAGATTGACCAGAACCACGCGGCCCTTCCATTGGCTGAGTTTCAATTCCCTGCCATCGCCATCCTGAAAGCCGATGTCCGCCACGGGCTTCCGTTCAGGCTTCACCAAAAAAGCGGCGAGTGCTCCCGTCGACAATTCTTTCGTAACACCCGTGGTGGCGCTCACGCCGCCCAGGGCGGCGCTGGCGGGCACCGTGGCCTTGCGCTCACCACCCTGAAACCAGTAAATGCCGAGGCCCAAGGCCAGCACAGCAAGGCCGATGGCGAGAGACCGTATCGGACGGGGCTTTTTTTGAGCGTTCATGCGGGCGGGCTTTCGGCGGAAATAAAGGATTTTCGATGACCAACAAGATGTGGGGCGGGCGGTTTCAGGCGGGGCCGGACCAGATCATGGAGGAAATCAACGCCTCGATCGGCTTCGACAAGCGCCTTTTCGCACAGGATATCGCAGGCTCCAAGGCCCATGCCGCGATGCTGGCCAAACAGGGCATCATCGCGAAAACCGATGCCAATGACATCGCGCGGGGCCTCGATGCCGTTAAAGCCGAAATCGAGGCGGGCACCTTCAAATTTTCCCAGGCGCTGGAGGATATCCATCTCAATATCGAATCGAGGCTGAACGACCTGATCGGCCCCGCCGCCGGGCGCCTGCACACGGCGCGCTCGCGCAACGATCAGGTGGCCGTCGATTTCCGTCTCTATGTCCGCGACACCATCGGCCACCTCGACGCGCAATTGAAGGAACTGCAGCGCGCGCTGGCCGAAAAGGCTTCAGCCCACGCGGCAACTATCATGCCGGGCTTCACCCATCTCCAGGTAGCCCAACCCGTGACCTTCGGCCATCACTGTCTCGCCTATGTCGAGATGCTCGCGCGCGACCGCTCCAGGCTTGCCGATGCGAAACGCCGCATGAACGAGAGTCCGCTGGGTGCTGCCGCCCTCGCCGGAACGAGCTTCCCCATCGACCGGAATGCCACCGCCAAGGCGCTCGGCTTCGACCGGCCCACCCGCAATTCGCTCGATTCGGTGGCCGACCGCGATTTCGTGCTGGAGACGCTGGCGGCCTGCGCCATCTGCGCCGTGCATCTGTCGCGCCTCGCCGAAGAAATCGTCATCTGGTCCACCGCCCAGTTCCGTTTCGTGAAGCTCTCCGACAAATTCACCACGGGCTCCTCGATCATGCCGCAGAAGCGCAATCCCGATGCCGCCGAACTGGTGCGAGCCAAACCCGGGCGTATCCTGGGCGCGTTCACCGCACTCCTCGTGATGATGAAGGGCTTGCCCCTCGCCTACTCCAAGGACATGCAAGAGGACAAGGAACCCGCCTTCGATGCCTTCGACTCGCTTTCTCTCGCCATCGCCGCCACGTCAGGCATGGTGAAGGACATGGTGCCCGATGAAAAAGCAATGCGCGAAGCCGCGGCAACCGGCTTTTCCACCGCGACCGACCTTGCCGACTGGCTCGTCCGTACACTGAAGATGCCGTTCCGCGAAGCCCATCACGCCGCCGGCAGCCTTGTGGCGCTCGCTGAGAAGAAAGGCTGCGGCCTGCCGGAACTTTCACTTGCCGATCTGCAGAAGATCGAACCGCGCATCACCAGGGACGTCTACAAGGTGTTGACTGTCGAAGCGTCCGTGGCTTCCCGCAAGAGCTTCGGCGGCACCGCCCCTCAAAATGTCAAGCGCGAAGCAAAGCGCTGGCTCAAACTATTGCAAGTCTGATAGGATAAGCGACATGAAAACCATACTTTTGCTCCTCGCTCTCAGCCTCGCCGTCGCGTCCTGCGGCGTGCGCGGTGATCCCGAGCCCCCGCCGGGTTTGCAGCAGGCCCAGTAACCCATGCATCATTTTGCCTACCGCGATGGCGTTCTCCATGCCGAGGACGTGAACCTGAAAGCTCTTGCCGAAGAGGTGGGAACGCCCTTCTATTGCTATTCCACCGCAACGCTGACCCGCCACTACCGGGTAATGTCGGACGCCTTCAAGGGCACCGACCACATGATCTATTACGCCATGAAGGCCAATTCCAATCAGGCCGTGATCAAGACCATCGCCGATCTGGGTGCCGGCATGGATGTGGTCTCCGAGGGTGAACTGCGGCGCGCCTTGGCCTGTGGCGTTCCCGCCCGCAAGATCGTGTTCTCCGGTATCGGCAAGACGGCGCGCGAAATGGCCTTCGCCCTCAAGGAAGGCATCGCCTGTTTCAATATCGAATCGGAGCCCGAACTGGAGCTTTTGTCGAGTGTCGCAAGCCGCACCGGCCAGCGCGCCAAGGTGTCGATCCGCGTCAATCCCAATGTCGATGCAAAAACCCACCAAAAAATCACCACCGGCACGGCCGAAAACAAGTTCGGCGTCTCCCACGAGAGAGCGCCCCAGGTCTACGCCCGTGCCGCGGCACTTCCCGCTCTCGATGTCATCGGCGTCGATATGCATATCGGCAGCCAGATCACCGAGCTCGAGCCGTTCGACAACGCATTTCGCGTGCTCGCCGATCTCACGCAGACACTGCGCGCCGACGGGCACGACATCGGACAC
>JACMJT010000245.1 GCA_014380505.1 Hyphomicrobiales bacterium
CCGCCACGGCGCGCACCGATTTGGGGGCGCCGATCTTTTTGGCGATGTCCGTGTAGGTGACGGTGTGGCCCGCCGGAATATCGCGCAAGGCCGTCCAGACGCGCTGCTGGAAGGCGGTGCCCCTGACATCGAGCGGCAGGTCGAGGCCGATGGCCGGTGCCTCGATCAGGCCCACCACCTGGGCTACGAGTTTCTCGAAACCGGCGTCACCACCGATCAGACGGGCTTGCGGGAAACGGTCCTGAAGATCGCGGAGGAGGGCTGCCGGATCTTCGCCCAGGAGGATGGCGCAGACACCCTTTTCGCTGCGGGCAACCAGGATCGAGCCCAGCGAGCATTCGCCCACGGCAAAACGGATTTCGGCATTGGCGCCGCCGGCTCGATAATCGGTGGGAGTCATGCCGAGCATATCGTCCGATTTCTCATAGAAGCGGGCGCTGGAGTTGAAGCCGGCGCCGTAGATGGCTTCCGTCACAGAACCGTTCTCGCGGAGCTTGTCACGGACCTTGCCGGCGCGATGGGCTGAGGCATAGTCCTTGGGGGTGACACCGGTGACTGCCTTGAACACGCGGTGAAAATAGCCGGGGCTTAACCCGGACGCTTGGGCCATTTCGGCGAGCGAGGGGATTTCGTCGGCCTCTTCGATCAACCGGCAGATGCGGGCGACCGTTTCGGCATTCTGTGTTTCGAGGGAAGGCTGGCCAGGCTTGCAGCGCAGGCAGGAACGGAAGCCCGCGGCTTCCGCAGCGGCGATTGTGGCGTGGAAGCGGACATTTTTGGGATTTGCCGTTCGCGACGGGCATGATGGGCGGCAATAGATGCCGGTGGTGGCCACGGAATACCAGAAGGTGCCGTCGGCCGCGGGATCGCGGGCCAGAACCCGGGCCCAGCGCGGATCCCGTTCGACCAGGGCTGCCGCCGTTTTAGCCTTTTCGGCAACGAGGGTGGTCATCGCTTATCCTTTTTCGGTTTGCTGTGCTGGAAGGCAAGATGGCGTATCCTGACGCGATCGGCACTCCGGCTCTTGCTTTCAAATCGAAATAGGGATGGCGGCGCTTCCTGGCAAGGGAGTGTTAGGGTGCCTTTTCTCCCCCAAGGTGTGAAGGGGCTTAGTGCGCGTCGGAGAGTTTTTCGAGGTTTTCGTTGGCGCGGCGGGTGGCGGCTTCGAAGCGGTCTTCGAAACTCAACATGTTCTTTTTCGGCTCCTGATAATAGGCGGTGAGCTTCAAAAGCCTGACGAAAGTCTTGTTCAAGACGCGGCCCCAGAAGCGCATGGGGCGGTCGAAGTCGAACAGCAGGATGACGCGCTCATCCCCGGTATCGTTCCAGACTTCATGCTCGTAAGTGTCGTCGAAGACAAAAATCTCGCCGGGGCGCCAGACGTTCATGGTGTCGCCCACGCGCATGCGGCATTTTTCGGCGTCCTTCGGGATAATGAGGCCCAAATGGGCGCGCAGGATGCCCTTGGTGACGCCGCGATGGGCGGGGATATGATAGCCCGGACCCAAAATTGAAAACCACGCGGTTTGCAGATTGGGCACGGCCTCGAGCAGGCGGGTGGTGAAGGGGGCCTGCGTGCAATTCTTCTCCAGTTTCTCGCCGAAGCCGAACAGAATGAAAGTCCGCCAGTTGGTGCCCTTGGAAATCCGCATCTGGTCGGGCGAGACGTCCTGGAATACGGGGATGGCTTCGCGGTGCTTGAGAATTTCCTTCACTTCCGCATGAATGGCCGGCCAATTGCCGGTGAAGGTCGCGAGGAAGGGAAAATGTTTCGAATCGAGTATCGGGGCATCGCCCACCTTCGATTGGCGGCCAAGAAATTCCGCAAGCCCCCGAATGAACCTTTTGCCCCAGCTCTTGATGCGCTTGCGGCGCGCTTTCCTGAAGCGCTGCTGCCAGGTTGCCGTGGACGCGTTCAACATGTCTGCCATGGGCACAGGGCTTAGCCCAAGACGGAGGCAACCTCAACCTGTTCAAGAACGTGTTTTAGGGCTAACTCAAACCCTTCCGTCATTCCGGCAAAACCGGCTTGCGCCAGGGTGACGAGCTTACGACAGGAACGGTCTCTATGTGGATACGAACGCAATTGAAAATCGGCTGGGGCGACCTCGCGGCGGGGCTTATTGCTAGTTTTGCGCCAGCAAGCAGGGCCGGTGAAGTTACCCGGGCGGAATCTTATTTTTCCGGCGCAGGCGATACCATCGCCGCCTATTCGGTGCGTTCGGGATTTGATCTCCTGTTGCAGGCTCTCGAACTGAAACCGGGCGACGAGGTGATCTTTTCGGCGCTCAACGTGCGGGGCATGGTGAGGATCGTGAAGGATGCGGGGTTTGTGCCGGTTCCCGTCGATCTCGATATCGCGCATATGGGGCCAAGCGTTGAGCGGCTGAAGGCGGTGATCACGCCACGCTCGCGGGTGTTTGTCGTCGCCCATCTTTTCGGCACGAGGCTCGATCTCGATCCGCTGTTTCATTTGGCGAAAACCCACGGTGTCGTCACCGTGGAAGACTGTGCCCAGGCTTTCAACGGCCGCGACTATGCTGGCTCGGATGCAGCGGACGTCAACATGTTTTCATTCGGGCCGATCAAGACCGCAACGGCGCTGGGCGGCGCGCTGATCCGGGTGAAAGATGCGGCCTTGCGCCAGCGCATGCGAGCGATCCAGAGCCGGTATCCCGTGCAGCCGGACGCAAAACAGCGCAAGCGCATTCTGACTTTCATGGGGCTGAAGGTCATCACCTCGCGGCTGGTGCTGGGCGCGCTTTATCGTTTCTTCAAGGCCAGGGGCGAGGACTACGAG
>JACMJT010000246.1 GCA_014380505.1 Hyphomicrobiales bacterium
CAGTCTGATCCTTTGCCGGCACACGGCCCAACGCGTAATCGCGGGTCCAGGCGGTGCGAGCAAACATCGCCCGCTCGTCCTGATCGAAAGCCGGATCACCGGCAAAGACCCAAAGTTTTTTGGACGGCAGCAAGTTGAAGATCGGATGGCCAACTGCATTCCAATCCATGGTTCGAGACTGCGTCCAATGCTCTTCATCCTCGGCGATCCAGCTAAGCAAGTCGGGGAAATATTGCTTCGCGGATGCATGTTGGCGGGCCGACAACGCTCGCAACAGTTCCCCCGTGACGAGCCGGTCGCGGAGCTCCCGCGCCTCGGCCACATTGCCCTGCCCCAGCAAATATTGGGCAAATTTCAGAACGCTACCGTTGTAATAAGCCTCGGCTTTCTTGAAAGGCACCGCCTCAAGTCCGGCATAGGCTTCCTCGAAATTCCCCGACATGGCCGAAAGCCGCACCGCGTGCGCCAGAAGAAAGCCTGCCGCCGCCGTCTGTGGATCTTGGCCGCAGGATTTCTCCGCCGCGCCCGCCGCCGCTTTCGCCGCATGGCGGTAGTATTCGTCCGCCGATTGCCCCGCCATCATCCACAGCACCATGGGATGCTTGTGCGACGTGTCCACCAGGGCTTTCGAAACCGTTGGATTTTCCGGCAGCTTGCCGTCCAGCCACCAGTCATCGTCCTTGCCGTTAACCCCGGCATAATCGATGTCATAGAGCGCCAGACTGTATTCGTGCTTGCTTGCCTCACTTACAACGACGTCAGCCAAGGGCTGCTCAATGAGTGCAACCGTGTTGCCGATAAGAGCCGACCAGCCTTCGGCGGTATCTTCAATATTTGCGATATAGCCTTGGAGCTCTTTGGTAATGACGTGGATGCGCGACAATGAAGCATCGGCCAGAATGAGTTTTGCCTCCTCGCGCGCTTCGGCAAACCGCTTGGTGTTCGCCAGGAGGTTGGCCACATTGTAGCGCGCGGCGGCGCGGTGCGGCGAGTTCGAAGCGCCTATCGCCCTCATGAGTTCGATGGCCCGCGGCTTGTCGCGATAATAAGCTAAACTCGCTTCCTGGTAGGCCCTGTCCTGCGCTTGCAGCTCCGCGAGCGCAGGTTCGACTTGAAGAGCATCAGGCAAGACGATCGTGTTATCAACCTCGGTTGGAGCGGGCGCGGCGCGGCGATAGACTGTGTCTCCCTCCACGGCCGATGGCTCTATGTCGGATTGGTGCTGCCAACGGCTCGGCGTGATCGGTCTTTCGCAGACCTTTGCCTGAACCTTGAGCCAGTGCTTGACATAGGCGTGGTCCTTGCCAAGCTGAGCGATCCGCTGCTGAAGAACTTGCAGAGGATAGTCATGGCGGCAATTCCAGCTCATCCCAAATGGATGCCGTGTCCCTTCATCGAATATTTGCCGGACATCCTTCGATATGCCATCCACGCTCCACCACAGATCGCGATAGCGCGGATACACCATGGGATCGCCGAGGCCCTTGAGCATCCGCCAGGTGCGGGCGCTGAAGGGCTCCCTGGCATAAAGGTCGATAGCTTCCACCAGCTTGGCCGGTTCACAGGTTGTTTGCGAGAGCACGGGGCCGCTGAAACAGGTGAGTGCGCAAAGGCAGGCGATAAGGCGTTTCAGCATAGTCCCCCCAGACTTCAGATTTCCACTTCTAATCCGTCATAGGCCGGTTCGATATGTGGCGGAAGTTCGCGCCGCAGCGTCTCGAAATCGAGATCGACATGCATGTTGGTGATGATGGCGCGCGCCGGTTTCAGCCGCTCGATCCAGCCCAGCGTTTCAGCAAGACTCAAATGGCTCGGGTGCGGCGTGCGCTTCAGCGCATCGACGATCCACAGGTCGAGGCCTTGCAGGGCGGCCAACCCCGCTTCGGGAACGCCGTTCAGGTCCGGCGTATAGGCGGTATTGCCGATCCTGAAACCGAGCGCTTCGATATTGCCGTGATGGACGTAAAAAGGCAACACCGCGATGGCGCCCCCTGCTCCCGCGATGGTGACCGCCTGCCCTGCGACAATGCGGTTGAGATCGAGAATGGGCGGATAGTCGCTGCCGGGTGCCGAATAAAAGCAATAGGCGAAACGGGTCATCAGCATCTGGCCCGTTGGCTCGTCGGCCCACACCGGCACCTTGGCCCGCCGCTTCAGGAAAAAGGCGCGCAACTCGTCGATTCCGTGGGTATGATCGGCATGCTCATGGGTATAGAGAACGCTGTCAACGTCCCGCACATTGGCCGATAGCATTTGGTCGCGCATGTCGGGCGAGGTGTCGATCAAAACCCGCGTCATGCCTTGCTTGCCGGTCTTCGTCAGCAGCACCGAGCAGCGCCGCCGCCGGTTCCTGGGATTGAGGGGATCGCATTTTCCCCAGTCGCCGCCGATGCGCGGCACGCCGCCCGATGAACCGCAGCCCAGTATGGTGAGCGTCGTCGTCATGGCGCGGCGGTAAACCGCGCCGGCCGCGGCACCTTGGAAAACAGCCGAAAAAAATTATCGCTCGTCGCTTGCGCCATCGCATCCCTCGAAACGCCCTTTACCGCCGCAAGCGCTTCGAGCGTCTTCACCACGAAGGCAGGTTCATTGGTTTTTCCCCGGAATGGCACGGGCGCCAGATAGGGCGCATCGGTCTCGACCAGCAGCCGGTCCATCGGAACTTCCGCCGCCACGGCTCGTAAGTCTCCGGCATTCTTGTAAGTGACAATGCCGGAAAACGACACATAGGCGCCCAAAGCCAAACCCTGACGGGCCAATTCCATTTCCGATGTAAAGCAATGCAGCAGCGGCTTGAAGGTGCCCTTCCGCATCTCATCCGCAAGGATCGCCGCCGTATCGCCTTCGGCCTCGCGGCTATGGATCACCAGCGGCAGGCCGGTCTCCCGCGCCGCCGCGATATGAAGCCTGAACCCCTGCTCCTGCGCCGCGCGCGGGCTGAAATCGTAGTGATAGTCGAGCCCGGCCTCGCCGATCCCAACCACCTTGGGATGCCGCGCAAATTCCACCAACTCGGCCACCGTCACGTCCAGTTCCTCATGGGCGTTATGAGGATGGGTGCCTATGGTGCAGTAAACATTGGGATTATCTTCGACAATCCGCAGCAGCCGCTCAAACTTGCGCACGCGCGTCGAGATCGTGACCATGAGGCCAACGCCCGCCTCCTCCGCCGTGGCCAGAACCTCCGGCAGCCGTTCGGAAAGCCCTTCAAAATCCAGGTGGCAGTGGCTATCGACGACAAACACCATCAGGCCTTGGCGGGTGTTTCCCCCTCCTCCACATAGCGCGGAAAGATCGGCGACGGAGGCGGAAGCGCCACGCCTGAAACCAGACGCTCGCCAATATCGGCAAACGAACGCTTGGTCGTGGAAACAGCCAGCGCGTCGAGCAGCTTCGCCGCCGCCCCCGGCATATAGGGCTGAACCAGAATGCCGATCACGCGCAGGACTTCCGCCGTCACATAAAGCACCGTCCCCATGCGGGCGGGGTCGGTCTTCTTGAGCGCCCAGGGTGCCTCGCCGGCGAAATAGCGATTGGCGTCCGCCACCACCTTCCAGATGGCATCAAGCGCCCGGCTGATCGCCTGCAACTCATGCTGCGCGCGGACTTCCACCAGCATCCCATCCGCCGCGGCGATGATCTGCTCGTCCGCCGCCGTAAGCGCAGCCTTCGGCGGAATCTTGCCGTCGCAATTCTTCGCGATCATCGAGAGCGAGCGCTGCGCCAGATTTCCAAGATCGTTGGCAAGATCCGCATTGACGCGGGCGACAATGGCCTCGTGACTGTAATTGCCGTCCTGGCCGAAGGGCACCTCCCGCAGAAAAAAATAGCGCGTCTGGTCGAGGCCGTATTCGCGCACCAGATCGGCGGGCGCCACTACATTGCCCACGGACTTCGACATCTTTTCACCGCGGCTGAACAGAAAGCCATGAACCACAATCTGCTTCGGCACCGGCAGCTTCGCCGACATCAGGAAGGCCGGCCAATAGATTGCATGAAAGCGCGTGATGTCCTTGCCGATCACATGGGCGCTTGCCGGCCAGAAGCCGGCACGGGGCGCCGATGCATCGGGATAGCCCGTGGCGGTGATATAATTGGTCAGCGCATCGACCCAGACATACATCACGTGGCGCGGATTGCCCGGCACTGGAATGCCCCAGTCGAAGGTGGTGCGGCTGATCGATAGATCGTTTAGCCCGCGCTTGACGAAGGCCACGATCTCGTTGCGATAGGTCTCCGGAGGAATAAATCCCGGGTGCGGGGCGTAATGCGCGAGCAA
>JACMJT010000247.1 GCA_014380505.1 Hyphomicrobiales bacterium
ATTGAGAATCTTCGCGGCCCAGGCGACCTTCTCATCGATCTCCGCCCGCGGGCGTCTGGCAAGCTTCAGGGAGAAACTCATGTTGTCGCGGACATTCATGTGGGCGTAGAGCGCATAATTCTGGAACACCATGGCGATGTTCCGGTCCTTGGGGTGCACATCATTGACGCGGCTGCCCGCGATTTCAATGTCGCCTTGAGTGACCGATTCCAGCCCGGCGATCATGCGGAGCAAGGTGGATTTGCCGCAGCCCGAGGGTCCCAGCAGCACGACAAAAGCCCCATTCTCGATCACCAGATCGATACCGTGAACGACTTCCAGCTCGCCATATGTCTTGCGAACGTTCTTAACGGTCACCGAGGCCATGGTGCTATCCTTCCACCTCTCCCCTGTGGGGAGAGGTAGGGGCCCGTGCGCTGCACGGGAGGGCGAGGGGCTGCGGTAATTGACGCCTGTGCCGTATCGTGGTCGGCTGGGCCGATGAAGCTCAATGCCACCGAATTTGCCAAAGTACTACGCCGAAACCAAACCAACGCCGAAGCAAAGTTATGGTCGCGCCTGCGGAATCGCCAGCTTGCCAGCCGAAAATTCCGCAGACAATTTCCGATCGGCGGATATATTGCCGATTTTGTTTGCATTGAAGCGAAGCTCGTCGTCGAGCTCGATGGCGGCCAGCACGCAGATGCGGCGGCGTATGATACGCAGCGAACCTCTGAATTTGAGGCGGGCGGTTTTTTTGTTTTACGCTTCTGGAATGGTGACGTTTTGAAAGATGTTGAAGCCGTGGTTGCCACCATCCATTCTTTATTAGAACCCGATGAATACGCGAGATGACGCACGGCCCTCACCCTCCCGCGCTTTGCGCGGGCCCCTCCCTCTCCCCGCAGGGGAGAGGTGTATTGTAGCGAAGTTCTCATTGCTCGTCCCTCTGGAGAAATTCGTCAAGGAGGCCTGAATCGTCGGCGAGATCGAGGAAGGACCAGCGGTTACGGATGTCACGGGCATGTTTCATGGCATTGCGCCAAACCGGGCGAGGCAAGCCCAGATCGGTTGCGGTCACGGGGCCGCCGGCCGCCTGCAACGCGGCCTTCATGGCGGCGGGGTCCAGGACAAAGGGGCGCAATTCTTCACGAAGTTGCGGCCACAGGTCCCGAAGTTTGCGGTTGAAGGTTTCAGCGCCAGCCTTGTCGAAGGATTTCTTTTTCGCTTCGGCGTAACATATGGGGCCGATGGCCTCGCCGTAACGCTTGACGAATTCGGTTTCGACGATGCGGGTTGGCTTGATTTCGGGAGCTTTATCGAGCGCCAAGAGTTCGGCCTGCAATCTGGCCATGGCCAGCGAGGCGACGCCCACTTGCTGGCCATGAATGGTGCCGGGATGGGCGGCTCCCGCAAACATGTCGATCCAGTGGGACACCTGATGCTCGCCCATGGAGCCATGGTGGGACGTGCCGGTGAAGCAGACACCGAGGCCGCAAAGCGTCAATACGCGGTGCAGATGACCATTGGCTTCGAGCGAATGGCTGGCAAGACCCGGGGCGGATTTGATCATCGCCGGTTCATCGGCCTCGATCAAAGCGTAGGGGATGCTCGAATAAGCGGTGCCGAGAAGGCGGTGCGAGGCCCACCAGTCGATCTGCGCGGTGGAGCGGCAGAGACTGTCGCCCAGGCCCGCCGCCGACAGCCACGTGGGGGCGTCCGCCGATACCTTAAGATCGATGAAGATGCCGCGGGGCGCATGGGCCGCAAGCGATGTCTTGTAGCCATTGGCGAGCGTCACGGACGCGGTCGTCGCCGCATAGCCGTTCATCGAGGCTGCGGTGCCGAAGACCGCATAGGCCCGGCCATCCTTGAACGTCGCATATTTGCAAATGTCGGTAAGCGCGCCGGAGCCCACCGCAACAACCGCATCGGCATGGCGGGTCTTCTCCTGCACCATGGCGATCGTTGGCTCATCGCAATGGAGATTGCCGGGAAGCACGATTTCCTCGATGGCGCCAAGCGCCTTCACATATTTGGCGACGCGCCGGCCCATGGCTTCAACGGTGTTGCTGTCACTGACAACCGCAAGCCTTCGCCCGAGTTTGAGCGGCGCCAGCACGTCGGCCTCGCCCCCCTCCAGCGTTTCGGCGAGCATAATGGTCTCGAAGGGAACTTTGGCCGTCTTGCCCGTTTCGGGATCCCGCCAGGTGCCTGCGACGACATCGCCGATCAGGGCGTTCCACTCGGTCATGCATTCGTTCCCCGCGCAAACCCCGCAATGCGCGCATTCCACTCGCTGAGCGAGGGCCAGAGATCGCCATAGATAGCAAGAAGTTCACCATACCGGGCGTGCGCCCGATCATCGGGAATGAAGGTAGCGGTGAATTTCCCTGCCATGGCGGCTGCCGCATCGGTGATCGCCGGATACCAGCCCGCCCCCTTGGCGGCGGCAATGGCAGCACCGAGCGAGGATGCCTCCACCGTGTCGGAGCGCAGAACGCGGCGGCCTGAGCAATCCGCGAGAATCTGGCACCAGAGCGATGAGGCTGCGCCCCCGCCGATGGCCACGAAATGATCGATGGGGGCCACCGCCTTCTCGATATTGGCGGTGATCAGCGATTGTTCGAGAGCGATTCCTTCCAGCATGGCCCGATATATGTGGCCGCGCGTGTGCGATGTGGTGAGACCGGCGATGACACCGCGCGCCTGTGAATCCCAGTGAGGTGTCATTGACCCGGACCAATAGGGAAGAGCAACGAGCCCATCGGACCCGATCGCAACATCCGCAGCTTCGCTTTCAAGTGTTGCCATGCACGAAGCTTGCGCTCCGTCGAGGCCGAAGAGCTCGCGCACCATCCAGTTTACCAGAAAGGTTCCGGAGCGGATCGATGACTCGTAAATGAAACCTTGCTCGGCAACCGCTGTCATGGTGCGGAAAGCGCGGTGGCAATGGGGCTTCGCGCCAAAATTCCCGGAGACCACGGCGGTTCCAATGTTGATATAGGCCCGCCCATGCACGAATACATTGGTGCCTGTCCCCGCGCATTGGCCATCGCCGCCGGCGGCGATGACCGGCGTCCCCGCAATCACCCCCGTCGCCGCAGCCGCCGCACGCGTCACTTGACCCATGACCTCTCCGGGTAAGAAGAGTTTCGGAAGACGCGACCGGTCGAGGCCCACAGCGGTGAGAAGTTCATCAGACCAGTCGTGGCTCGCAAGATCGAGCAGGCCCATGGGATCGGCGGAAGCGGTCGAGGTG
>JACMJT010000248.1 GCA_014380505.1 Hyphomicrobiales bacterium
GGTCCGGCGGTGAGGTTAAGCGTCTTTCGGATATGGGTTGCCAATCCGACGAGGTCGCCATGGGCTTCAACCTTAAGAAAGCCGGCCTCCTTCGCCGCTTTCATCGACTGGGGGCCTACCGTCAGCATACGGATTGATTTGAGTTCCGTATGCCCGGAAAGAGCGCGGATTCCATTGGCACTGGTTATGACAATGGCCTGATAGGGAAGCTTGCGGATGAACGCGCGCGGGCGGGGCACGATACGCAGCAACGGCATGAGGATGACGCGGTGGCCCATGGTCTCCAGCTTCTCCTTGAGCGGGCTGCCATCTTCCTTGGGGCGGGTGACAATGATGTTCATGAGAAGGCGATAAGGGCGCCGCCACGCGCCTTCACTTCTTCTCCGGCGTCGCGGCCCATGCGTTCGGCATCCGCGGGCGAGCCATCCCGCTCTGTCTCGAAACAATGTACGCCATCGAGCGTCAGGGCATGGCCGCGAAAACGGAGCACGCCATTGTCGAGCATTGCATGTCCGGCAAGGGGAGTGCGGCAGGAACCGTCGAGTGCGGCAAGGAAGGCCCGCTCGCATAAAACGGCGATCTCGGTATCGCCGTGGTTGATGGCCGCCAGCAGGGCCCGTGTTGCATCATCGTGCGCTCTGATTTCGAGGCCGATGGCGCCTTGGGCGACAGCGGGCAGCATCACGTCCATGGAAACGAGCGACGTAATCTTGTCCGTGAGGCCCAACCGGTTCAATCCCGCAGCGGCAAGGAATGTCGCGTGGGCGGCGCCGTCCGCGAGCTTGCGCAGCCGTGTCTCCACATTGCCCCTGAACAGAACGGTCTTGATATCGGGCCGTAACCGCAGGAGCTGGGCGGTGCGGCGTACCGATGAGGAGCCGACAATGGCGCCCAATGGAAGTGCCGCTATGCTCGCGGCAACGGGGCTGAGAAAGGCTTCACGCGCATCTTCACGGGGCAGAAGGGTGGAGATAACGAGCCCGTTGGGCAGGCGCGCCGGCATATCCTTCATGGAGTGAACCGCGAAGTCGATATCGCCCGCCTGCAGCGCCTCCTCGATCTCCTTGGTGAACATGCCCTTGCCGCCGATTTCGGTGAGCGGCCGGTCGCGAATGCGGTCGCCGGTCGTGGTAATTGGGACGATTTCAATGCCGTCTTCGGCAAGACCATGGGCGGCCGTCAGCAGCGCGCGGGCTTCACGGGCCTGGGCCAGGGCTAAGGGCGAGCCTCGGGTTCCGATTTTCAAACGGGGCATTTGCAAGTCATATCCAGCCGATGCTAGAGCGGGCACCTCTTAGACGGATTGAACGGAAACGTCACCAGCCCCATGGCCGCAGCGGCGACGCATATTCTCGGCATCGAAACCTCGTGCGACGAAACCGCCGCCGCCGTGGTGCGCCGGAACGCCGATGGCTCGGGGGCCATTCTTTCCAACGTGGTGCGTTCGCAGATCAAGGATCACGCGCCCTATGGCGGTGTCGTGCCGGAAATCGCGGCGCGCGCCCATGTGACGGTGCTTGACCGGCTGACGAAGCAGGCGCTGGCTGAATCTGACCTTGGCTTCCGCGATTTGGATGGCATTGCCGCAACGGCGGGGCCGGGGCTTCTGGGCGGCGTCATCGTGGGCTTGACCACCGCCAAGGCGATTGCGCTGGCCCATGGCAAACCGCTGCTCGCCATCAATCACCTGGAGGGACATGCGCTGACGCCGCGCCTTATGGGCCCTTGTGCTTTTCCCTACTTGCTGTTGCTGATTTCCGGCGGTCATACGCAATTTCAGAGCGTTGAAGGGGTGGGGCGCTATCACCGCCTCGGGACCACTATCGACGATGCGCTGGGAGAGGCCTTCGACAAGGTGGCGAAGCTGGTGGGGCTGGGATACCCCGGCGGCCCGCAAGTCGAAATACATGCGCAGCGTGGCAACGGGCGGCGCTTCGATTTCCCGCGGCCGCTGAAGGGGCGGAATGACTGCAATTTCTCTTTTTCTGGATTGAAGACGGCGGTGCGCGAGGCGGTACACGATATGGGTGCGCTGTCGGATCAGGATGTGGCAGACGTGTGCGCGAGCTTCGAGGCCGCCGTGGCCGAGACGATGGAGGACCGGCTTCATCGTGCCATCGAGATTTTCCGTGAGCTTCACCCCGGCGTAAAGGAACCGGCGCTGATCGTGGCTGGTGGTGTTGCGGCGAATGCCGCACTCAAGGCAGTGTTCGAGCAGCAGGCGGCGATCCATGGCTTCCAGCTGATCGTGCCACCTCCCGAACTGTGCACCGATAACGCGGCGATGATCGCCTGGGCCGGTGCTGAACGTCTCGCATTGGGCATGGTGGATGATCTCGATGTTCCGGCGAGGGCGCGCTGGCCGCTCGACCAGGCGTCCACGCCGGTTTATGGCTCTGGCAAGCTCGGAGCCAAGGCATGAAACGGCGGATCGGCATTGCCGGTGCGGGCGCCTGGGGCCGTGCCCTCGCGCAAGTGGCGGGCTTGGCGGGACACGACGTATCCATCTGGCCGAGAGGACACGTGCCGAAGGGACACCTGTGCGATGCCGTAATTCTTGCGGTTCCAGCACAGGTAGCGCGTGAGGTTCTGGCGGTCATCAAGCCTGCCGTGCCAACAGGCCTGCCACTCATCATTGCCGCCAAGGGTATTGAGCAAGCGACTGGTCTGTTTATGAACGAGGTCGTCGCCGAAGTTATTCCCGGCGCACGGGCCATGATTCTGTCGGGTCCAGGCTTCGCTGCGGATGTGATGCGAGGGCTTCCGACGGCGGTGGTGCTGGCGGCGGCAACCCTTGCCGAGGCCAGCGAATGGGCAGAGGCGCTGACGGCACCTTCTTTCCGCATCTATAATTCCGACGACGTGCGCGGCGTCGAGATTGGTGGGGCTTTGAAGAATGTTCTCGCCATCGCCTGCGGCATTGCCGACGGCCGCGGTCTCGGCGACAGCGCGCGGGCCGCCCTGACGACGCGTGGTTTTGCTGAACTCATGCGTTTCGGACGCAAGCTCGGCGGCAAGCCTGAAACGTTGATCGGACTTTCCGGGCTGGGCGATCTTTTGCTCACCTGCTCCAGCAGCCAATCGCGCAACTATGCGTTCGGGCTTGCCATCGGTGCCGGGCGTACAGTGGCCGAGGCCTTCGCGCAATCAACCGGTGTGGTTGAAGGCGCCTTCACCGCACAGATCGCTTTCGAACTGGCACGAAAACACGGCATCGACATGCCCATCGTGGATGCGGTTCACTCCATTGTCGACCGCAACGCCAGTCCTGATGCGGAAATCGCCCGATTGCTGGCGCGCCCAGTGGGCAGGGAAATGGAGATGACGTGATGGCCTATTGGTTGTTCAAATCCGAACCCGAAGTCTGGTCCTGGGAGATGCAGAAGGCCAAGGGAAAGGCCGGCGAAGAATGGACCGGTGTCCGCAACTATCAGGCGCGCAATCACATGCGGGCCATGAAACTGGGTGACAAGGGGTTCTTTTACCACACGGGCGATGTGAAGTCGGTGGTGGGCATCGTCGAAGTCACCAAGCTCGCGCACAAGGATTCAACGGCAAAGGAAGAGGCCTGGGAGTGCGTCGACATCCGGGCTCTCATGGATGTGACGAAGCCCGTCAGCCTCGATACGATCAAAGCCGACACCCGGCTGAAGAAGATGGTGCTGGTCAACAATTCTCGCCTCTCGGTGCAGCCTGTTGCGGCGGAGGAATGGAAGATCGTCTGCAATCTCGGCGGGGTCAAGATGCCGCCCAAGCTGGCGTGAACATCGATCGAGGAGGAACAATGTCCGGAAAAATCCATGGGGTGCCGGCGGCGTGGAAGAAGAAAGCCTATGTCGATGACGCCGGTTACAAAAAGATGTACGCGGACTCGATCAAGGACCCCGCCAAATTCTGGGGCAAGCAGGCGAGGCGGCTCGACTGGTTCAAGAGTCCCGCGAAGATCAAGAACACCAGCTTCGAATATCCGAATGTCTCCATCAAATGGTATGAGGACGGCGTTCTCAATGTCTCCTGGAACTGCATCGACCGGCATCTGAAGAAGCGGGGCAATCAGATTGCGATCATCTGGGAAGGGGACGATCCCTACTATGATAAAAAAATCACCTACAATGAGCTGCACGAGCAGGTCTGCCGCTTCGCCAATGTGCTGAAGAAGAACGGCGTCAAACGCGGAGATTGCGTCACCATTTATCTGCCGATGATTCCCGAAGCGGCCTACGCGATGCTGGCCTGCGCCCGCATCGGCGTGGTCCATTCCGTCGTGTTCGGCGGCTTTTCGCCGGACTCACTGGCGGGCCGCATCAATGACGCCAATTCCAAACTGGTCATCACCGCCGATGAAGGCCTGCGGGGCGGCAAGAGGGTGCCGCTCAAGGCCAACACCGATGAGGCGCTGAAGAAATGCGCGGGCGGCGAGACAGTGATCGTGGTGCGCCGAACCGGTGGCGCCGTCACCATGATGGCCGACCGGGATGTCTGGTATCACGACGAAACGGCGAAGGTTTCAGCCGAGTGCAAGCCAGAGAAGATGAAGGCGGAAGACCCGCTCTTCATCCTTTACACTTCGGGTTCAACCGGCAAGCCAAAGGGCGTGCTCCATACGACCGGTGGTTATCTCGTCTATGCCGCGATGACGCACCAATATGTGTTCGACTACCACGACGGCGATATCTACTGGTGCACGGCGGATGTGGGCTGGGTGACGGGCCACAGCTATATCGTCTACGGGCCGCTGGCCAATGGCGCCACCACGCTGATGTTCGAGGGCATTCCCAATTATCCCACGAACTCCCGCTTCTGGGAGGTGATCGACAAGCACAAGGTCAATACTTTTTATACAGCACCGACCGCGATCCGGGCCCTGATGGGTGCTGGTGAAGCGCCGGTGAAACGCACCTCACGCAAGTCGCTCAAGCTTCTTGGTTCGGTCGGCGAGCCGATCAATCCGGAAGCCTGGGAGTGGTACCACCGGGTGGTGGGCGATGGCCGGTGCCCCATCGTCGATACATGGTGGCAGACGGAAACGGGCGGCATTCTTATTACTCCGCTGCCCGGCGCCACCAAGCTCAAGCCCGGTTCAGCGACCAGGCCATTCTTTGGCTGCCAGCCCGCGCTGGTCGATGACAAGGGAACTATCCTCGAAGGCGCTGCGTCCGGCAATCTTGTCATTCTCGATTCATGGCCCGGCCAGATGCGCACGGTGTTCGGCGATCATCAGCGGTTCATCGAAACTTATTTTTCGACCTACAAGGGCATGTATTTCACCGGGGACGGTTGCCGCCGGGATGACGACGGTTATTACTGGATTACGGGCCGCGTCGATGACGTTCTCAATGTCTCCGGGCACCGGCTTGGAACAGCGGAAGTGGAGTCGGCTCTCGTCAGCCACAACCTCGTTTCCGAAGCAGCCGTCGTGGGTTATCCGCACGACATCAAGGGTCAGGGCATTTATTGTTATGTCACGCTGATGGCGGGCGAGACCGGCTCCGATGAGTTGCGCAAGGAACTCGTTGGTCATGTGCGCAAGGAGATCGGGCCACTGGCGAGCCCTGACAAGATACAGTTCGCGCCCGGCCTGCCCAAGACCCGCTCCGGCAAGATCATGCGGAGAATTCTGCGTAAGATCGCGGAGGGGGATTTCGGCGCGCTCGGCGATACCTCGACGCTGGCCGATCCGGCGGTGGTCGAAGATTTGATCGAGAACCGGCAGAACCGGAAAGAGTAATCTTCAACGGCAGCTCCTGAACCATCCCATGTCGAAGTGGAAGTGTTGGGCTGGGTCGGCATTGGAGTCGGGGCTCCGCAATATGTTGAACCATTGGCAGGCGTGGGTGCGGATGTCGCGGAGGAAAAGGGCGGCGGGACCGCCGGTTGAC
>JACMJT010000249.1 GCA_014380505.1 Hyphomicrobiales bacterium
CAACAATATATTTTGATTGATGCTGACTTGGCATTCTTACAGCTTTCAATGATTGTTGATCTTATTATTTTCGCTTCTCCACCTTCTCCGTCACCACCCGCCCGTCCGCCGTCTGGATCCAGACCGCCGAATAGCCTTTACGCAGTTCGCCGGTGACGACATAGACCTGATCCGCCTGTGGCTCGAAGCGCACCGTGCCCTTGACCTCGTGGGTATCGTTGAACAACGAACTTATGGGCGCTGCATGGTAGGTCAATGCAAGCAACTCCGCCTGCATCGGCTTTATGGGAACCCGCCGTTCAAATTCCTGCACCTTGAGCGAAAATCCCCGTCCCTCGTTCAGCATGGAGGTCGCGCTGAGGGCATTGCCGGTCTGTTTGCCGTCCGCTCGCGAGAGGATAAAGAAATCCACCCGGTCCGCCCGGATCAGATTGCCCTTCACGAAATTCGCGTGGCTGTCGCGGACCACCGCCGTCGGCCCGGCGAAATCTTCCTCCACGAGTTGCGCGGCGCAAGCCGACAGCAGAATCGTCAGCACCGTGACCAATGCGAAATTTTGTCTCATCCCTGCCCGCCCATAGAGCGCTGCACATTACCGCCACAGTCGCGTGTTCTCAAGATATGCGGAGGGTAACCTGTCGCTTGCTCTTCTGTGCCGAGCAGGCGTGTGTTAGAGTGTTCCCGTTTTCTCTAGGAGTAAAGAATCAATGCCGCTTCGTATCCGTCAATCCCGCCGCATCATCGCCGTTGCCACCGTGGCTCTGGCACTGTCAGCCTGCTCGTTGATGGGCGACAAGTCGGACGTTGATGTCTCGACCGGTCCCAAGCCGCTCGCCGCCGCCGATATCCGCGGCATCCTCTCGGGCAAGAGCTGGCGTTTCGCGGGCCCCAACAACACCGGCACGACGCTTTATGCGGCCGACGGCACTTCGCTGGTTGAAGTCGATGGCAAGGGCAAGACCACGGGCCGCTGGCAGACCCAGGACGGCCAGCTCTGCGAGAGTTTCGATCCGGCTACCTTCCTGCCCAGCGGCGTTCCCATGAGCTGCTATCCATTCTCCGGCGGCGGTGGCACCTATCAGGTCGGCAAGGCCACGTTCACGCTGGCCGGCTAGGCTGGCGCCCGCCATTTCTGCGGCTTTTGGGCAACAGTTGACGCGAATGTGACGCCTTCACCACATTCCCGCCACAGGCTTTTCCCATTCCGGCCCCCACTGGCCTCCAAGAGCCATGCAACTTAGCGGGCGCGAAGGCGTTTATAGCGAGTCCCGCCCAGGCCCAATGAAGGAGGAGCCATGATTCCGATCCTGTCGCGCCGCCACTTCATTGTTGGCATGAGCGCTTTTGCCACTTGGCGCAGCGCCGCAAATGCACAAGATATTGACGAACTTTACGGCGACGAACCGTCCGCCGATGACGACTACGGCTTCTATGATGACGAGTCGGGCTATGATCCAGCCCTGCTGCCCCCCGCCGAATCGGAAAGCGATTTTCCGATCGAACCCGTCAATATGAAGAAAATCCCGGGTGAATTTCACCGCCAGATCGTCCCCTACGAGGGGCCGGAGTTTCCCGGCACCATCGTTGTCGATCCCGCCGCGCGATATCTCTACCATGTGCGCGAAGGCGGCGAGGCGACGCGCTATGGCGTCGGCGTCGGCCGCGCCGGTTTTGCTTGGTCGGGCGTCGCCGAGGTCGGCTTGAAGCGCCGCTGGCCCCGGTGGGTCCCCCCCAAGGAAATGGTGGCGCGCGACGAGAATGCCGCGAAATGGGCCAATGGCCAGCCCGGCGGGCCGGATAATCCGCTGGGCGCCCGCGCGCTCTATCTCTATGCCGATAACAAGGATACCCTCTATCGCATCCACGGCACCAACGATCCTTCATCCATCGGCAAGGCCAAGTCGTCGGGCTGTGTGCGCATGCTCAATCAGGATATAGCCGAGCTGTTCCTGCAAGTGCCGCTCAAAACTCACGTCCTGGTGAAACCGGCGGGCGGCGGCGTCTTGCAGGCGGATACTTTGGACGAGCCGCAGTTTGGTCAGGGACTATACTGAACCCAGACCGCCGGCCAAATCGCTTGAAACCAGGGGAGGTCTGTGGCACATGCGCCAGACGGGTTTGAGGACATACGATTTGAAACCATCCACACTTTCGCTCGTGGCCGCGTTGGCCACGCTGCTTGCCGCCTGCAACACCGGCGCCCAGGGCGTGCGCTTCCTCAATGGCAGCGACACCGCCAAACCCCAGGCCGAAGCCATCCGCAACCTGACGGGCGATGAAATCCGCAACGCCATCGCCGGCAAGACCTTCCAGTACACCCGCACCGACGGCAACGGCTTCATCACCTACGGCACCGATGGCTCATTCGAGTTTCAGGACGACGTGAAAGGCTCGGGGAAGGGCACATGGTCCGCCAGCAGCGGCCAATTCTGCGAGAGCTTCGCTGGCGCGCCCACCGACTGCGGCGAATTCAAAACCACAGGCGACGCCTACTTCGCGGCCAAGTCGCGTCTGGTAGAGATGAAAAGCTAGCGGCTTGAACGTGCAGCCTGGATCTCAGGCTCCCCGCATCAAGCAGCCCACGGCCAGCACGGCATAGGCGATGCCCATCATCCATACCGAGGCCAGGGAAGGAAAAGATATAGTCCCCAGCGCCACAAGTGCCGCCAAAACGGCAATGACAAGCGAGATGACAAAGATGATGGTGGATGGCGCACTGAGTCTCACGGTTCTTCCCCCTGTTCCAATTGATTCGGCAGCAAAGGGTAGCATTTCCACCCGCGCCCCTCAAACTAGAGTCATCAGTTGAAGCGTCGGGCCACCGTTGTCGAAGATAAGAAGACTACAGCGGATTAAGCGCGCTGAAGGCCTTGCTGATCCAAGATTTCTCGTTCTCGACTGGAGCTTGGCCGTCCGACGAGACGATTGTGTAGGCGTCCTTGTACCATTCGGAGTTCGGATAGTTGTGGCCGAGAACCGCCGCCGCCGTTTGGGCCTCGGATACAACGCCCAGCGCCATGTAGCCTTCGCTGAGGCGGTACAGCGCCTCGGGTGTTTGCGAGGTCTTCTGATATTCCATGACCACGCGCTTGAAGCGGTTGATGCCCGCCAGATAGGAGCCTTGCGTGTAGTAGTAGCGGCCGATCTCCATCTCCTTGCCCGCCAGATGGTCACGCGCCATGAGCACTTTCTTGCCCGCATCATTGGCATAGGCGGTGCCGGGGAAGCGGCGCTGCACCTCTTCAAGGGCATCGAGCGCTTGCTGGGTCGCGCGCTGGTCGCGCTTGGTGTCGTTGATGCGGTTATAGTTCGATACCGCGATCAGGTAATAGGCATAGGGCGCGTCCTTGTGGCCGGGGTGCAGCGTGATGAACCGGTTGCAGGCGTTGATCGCATCGTCGGGGCTACCGCGCTGATAATCGGAATAGGCCTGCATGAGGATGGCCTTGGTCGCCCACTTCGAATAGGGATACTGGCGCTCCACCTCGGAGAACTGTTTGGTGGCGGATTTGTATTCGCCGTTTTGCAGCTTGGCCAAGCCGTCGTTGTAAAGTTTGGCGACGGCATCGTTTTCCTTGGAGCCGCCGAGATCGGGCGACACAGCCCCCGTGGAATTGGGAATCGAGGCGGCGCGGGTCGAAGAATCGTCGTCGCCCAGGAGGCCGTCCATGAAGCCGCCGGCGCAGCCGGAAACGCTGGTCGCCAAAACCGCCAAGGTCAGCATTGTGCCCGCGGCGCGCCGCAGGCTTTCCAAGATTGTCATCAAAACCGAACCACCCACAGGATCGCCACCTAGCCTTTTATAGAGGCACGAAACCCGGCGGAAGTGTGACTTGCAGGTTTGGATCAGTTGGCTTGACGGCGCAGGAAGGCCGGAATTTCCAGCTGATCGTCGTCGAGGCCCGGGTCGATTTGCGTGGGCTGCGGTTGCGGTTGGCCGCGCGAGGCCTGGTTCGGCTGGCTGCGTGGTCCCTGTTGCACCGTCATGGTGGGCTCCTTGGGAGCGGCCACCGCCTCATCCTTGCGGCTGAGCCCAACGCCGGCAAGGCGTTCAAACAAAGTCCGCTTCCTACGAGCCGAATGTTCGGCGATTTGCTCGATCCGGTTCTGCTGGGCGGCAATCTGCTTTTGGGCGATGGGCGGGAAGTCCTCGATCGCCGGCATGCGTTTGCCCCTCTGCTGGGCCTGGCGGGGGGCGGGTTGTCCCTCCGATTCAGCCTCGGCTGGCCGCCCTGCCGCAACAACACGGGCCGCCATGGGCGCTGGCTGCACCGGCTTTTTCATGGCCGCCTGCTTGCCGGTGTAACCGAAAACCGGCCGAGACACCGGCGGCTCTTCCGCGGCTGGCGCTTCGGCCTCCTCCTCTCCCGCCGCTGCCATTTCAAAAGGCAGGCCGGTGGCGACGACGGAGACACGCATGGTGCCTTCCAGCGATTCATCGAAGGTGGCGCCCAGGATGATATTGGCTTCCGGATCGACCTCCTCGCGAATACGGGTGGCGGCTTCATCGACTTCATAGAGTGTGAGGTCGGGTCCGCCCGTGATCGAGATGAGGAGGCCGCGGGCACCCCGCATCGAAACATCGTCCAGCAGCGGATTGGAAATGGCGGCTTCGGCGGCCTCGATGGCGCGCTTCTCCCCGGTGGCTTCGCCGGTTCCCATCATCGCCTTGCCCATCTCGCTCATGATGGCGCGGACGTCGGCGAAGTCGAGGTTGATCAGGCCTTCCTTGGTCATCAATTCGGTAATCGAGGCGACGCCCGAATAAAGCACCTGGTCGGCCATGGCGAAGGCTGCGGCAAAGGTGGTTTTTTCGTTGGCGACGCGGAACAGATTCTGGTTGGGAATGACGATGAGCGTATCGACATGCTGGGCCAGAAGTTCGATGCCGCGCTCGGCCGTCGCCATCCGGCGCGCGCCCTCGAAGTGAAAAGGCTTGGTAACGACACCCACCGTGAGGATGCCCTGCTCTTTCGCCGCGCGAGCGATCACGGGGGCCGCCCCCGTGCCGGTGCCCCCACCCATGCCCGCAGTGATGAAAGCCATGTGGGCGCCAGCCAGATGATCGAGAATTTCAGGAAGCACTTCCTCGGCTGCCGCAGCGCCAATCTGCGGCTGGGAACCCGCACCCAGACCCTGCGTCAGGGCCGTGCCCATTTGTATCCGGCGCTGTGCGGCGTTCTGCATGAGCGCCTGGGCGTCGGTGTTGGCGACGACGAACTCCACCCCGTCCAGCCGGCTCTCGATCATGTTGTTGACGGCATTGCCGCCAGCCCCGCCCACCCCAAAAACGGTGATGCGGGGTTTCAGATCGAGGAGATCGGGAACGGTAAGATTTATTGTCATGTGATTGGCGTCCGCAAGTTGATTTGCCGGAAGCCATGTTTGTTACCCAAACCATAACAAATGGTTAACGAACGCTAACCAACATCCGCCAAATCGAATCAAATTGAGTCGAAAGGGCGCAAGGGAGTAAGATTTGGTTGACTTGGGCTAGAAACTCTCGGCAATCCAACGGCCCATCTGGCGCATGTAGCCATGCCTGGCGTTTTCGGTCTCGCGGGCTTTCTGCCGGGGAAGGGCATAGTGGGTGTCGGGCCGCAGGGCATATTTCAGTATTCCGGCCGAGACCGCGAATCCGGCGCTGCAGGTGGAATCGGGCATCCCGGGCATGGGTGCGGGAAGTCCCAGGCGCACCTGCCGATCGAGCCACTCTGCCGCCACTTCACGGGCACCCGTCAACTGACTCGCACCCCCCGTCAGCACCACCCGGCGGGCCTCGAAATGAGCCGCTTCGCAGGCTTCCAGCCGGTCGCGGACAAGTTCGAAGATTTCCTCAAGCCGGGGCCTGATGATCCCGGCAAGCATGGATTTCGGCACCTTCTGGACCGTATCCACGCCCCGTTCGCCGAGCAGCGGTACGGCGATCATCTCGCGCTCGTCCACTTGCGAGGCCAAAGCGCTGCCCCACAGCGTTTTCATGCGCTCAGCGTGGGCGATGGTGGTGGAAAGCCCCCGCGCAATATCATTGGTAATGTGCTGGCCGCCCAGCGGGATGACATCGGAGAAAACCAGGTGACCGTCATGGAATATGGCGAAACTTGTGGTGGCGCCCCCCATGTCGATGAGGCTCACGCCGAGAGACATTTCATCCTCGGCTAGCACCGATTTGGCCGCCGCGTAGGGCGAAATAACGAAGCCTGCGGTTGTCAGGTGGGCCCGCTCCAGGGCGAGCGACAGGTTGTGCAAATGCGCCGGCTCGACGGTGACGGCGGCGAGTTCGATCGACAGATTGGCGCCATACATGCCCAACGGCGCCGCAATCCCCCTGGCATCGTCGAGATGATACTGGATGGGCGAAAGATGCAGGAGGCTGCGGTGCCCCTTGACCACCTGGGCCAATGCGCTGCTTAAAACCTTGTCCATGTCGCGGGGCGAAACCTGGCCCGTTTGCGTGGGCTGGCTCGCCGCATACAGGCGCGATTGGGGCCTGCCGCCGGAGACATTCACATAAACTTTGGAAATCGTGCGTTGCGCCATGCGCTCGGCCGCATCGACGGCCAACCTTATGGCGCGCTCGGCCTCATCGACATTTACCACCGAGCCGCAACGGACACCGCGCGACAGTTGGTGGCCAACACCCAGGATGCGCAGCTCGTTGCGCTCTGCTGAAACCACTTCGGCGATGAGGCAGCTGATCTTGCTCGAGCCCATGTCGAGAGCGGCGATCACGCCGTCTTTCGCCACCACCGGTCCCCGGCCCGACGCCTTTGCGTGCAACTGCACCACAGTCATTTACTCAACCTTTTACACACGAAACCAGTTTCTACTCCACCCCAGCGTCCGCAATCACTTCGGCAACCGCCACGCTGATGCGGCCAGTCACCCTGAAGTCCACCGAGCGGATGCCTTTCGAGAGCAATTGCTGCGTCTCGTCGAGTTTCCGCAACTTCGCCAGCGCATCGATCCAGTTCGCTTCCGGCAAAAGGATCGTAACGCCGCTGTCGAGATAAAGCGTCCAGCGCCGGCCCCCCACCCGGGCCGCCGCTTTCACCTGTGACAATAAAGCGGGATTGGCTGACAGTTCGTTAATCAGTTCCGCCGCGGCCGTCTGGGCTTCCCCGCCCGTGACCAGCGGCAGGCCTACGAACGCCGAAGAGGGAATCCCGCTCATCGTAGCCCCGGTCTTGTCGATCACGTGGTATTCGCTGCCGCGCTGCCAAATAGCGAAGGGCACGCGTTCCACCACCGCGATTTCAAGTTGATTGGGAAACAGCCATTTCACCTCGGCCGATTGGACCCAATCGAGTTTTTCGAGCTTGGCGCCGGCGTCTGCCGCATTGAAGCTGATGAGCGAACCGCCGGGCGTCACCCCGATAGCTGACAGCACCGTCTCCGGTTCCTGATGCACAAGCCCCTGGATCTTGATGTCTTCGGCTGCGAAACCGGCAATCCCCGCCACCTTGCCGGGAAGCTTGAGCCAAGGGCTTCCCTCATAGTCGAGGTGGCCGCCCAGCGCCAAAGCGTGGCCGATGGTGAGGCCAAGAAACACCACAGCCCCGGCGCGCGCGGCAAAGCGCACGCGCTTGCGCTGTCCCCAGGCAAAAAACGGAGCACGCTGGGGCTTGCGATGATAGATACGGGGGCCTGTCGTCATCTGTCCACCGAAGCATCGTTGACCATCCATGTCACGAGATCGGGGAAACTGTGGCCCGCGTGCTTGGCAAGCTCCGGCACCAGGGAAGTGCCGGTCATGCCGGGCTGGGTGTTGATCTCGAGCAGGATGAGTTCACCTTCCGGACCCATCGTCGTATTGTAACGAAAGTCGGAGCGGGTAATGCCGCGGCAGCCAAGGGCCTTATGGGCCAAGAGCGCGTATTGCTGGCACTTGCGGTAGATGTCCGTTGGAATTTCCGCGGGCAGGATATGCTGCGAACCGCCGGGCGCGTACTTCGACACGTAGTCGTAGAAAAATCCCTTGGACACGATGTCGATGACGCCAAGCGCCACATCGCCCATGACGGCACAGGTCAATTCCTTGCCGGGAATGAAGCGTTCGATCATCGCATGAGTCCCGAATATATCGCGCTGTTCGAGAATGATTGACGCCGGACCGTTGGAACTGGCGGTCACGATATGAACGCCGACGCTTGAACCTTCGGCCACCGGCTTCACCACATAGGGCGGAGTCATCGGGTGATGTTCTGCAGCCTCTTCCAGTTCGACCAGCTTGCTCTCGGCCACGGGAATGCCGGCGGCGCGGAACAGCGCTTTCGATTTTTCCTTGTGCATCGCCAGCGAGGAGGCCAGCACGCCCGAATGCGTATAGGGAATTTGCAGCGTTTCCAGCATGGCCGAGGCGCAGCCGTCTTCTCCCCATTTGCCATGCAAGGCATTGAACACGACATCGGGCCGCATGTCTTGCAGGACCGGAACGATGCGTTCGCGCGTGACATCGATGGGCGTCACGTTAAAGCCCGCCTGACGCAACGCCTTTGAGCAGCTTTCGCCGGACGAGAGACTGACCGCGCGTTCCGCCGACCAGCCGCCCATCAGCACGGCCACGCTTGTTTCGCCGGCAATGCGTTTCGCCATATCTATTCAGCCTCCAGCGGACGAAGGCCGATGCGCTTGATCTCCCATTCGAGCTCGATACCCGACGTTTCCTTGACGCGAGCACGCACGGCCTCGCCAAGATCCTCGATCTCAGCCGCCGTGGCTCCGCCCTCGTTGATCAGAAAATTGCAGTGCATCTCCGAGACTTTCGCGGAGCCTATGCGAAAGCCGCGCATCCCCGCCTTATCGATCAACTGCCAGGATTTTTGCCCGGGTGGATTCTTGAACGTGGACCCGCCGGTACGGCTCTTAACGGGCTGCGTCTGTTCGCGGCTCTCGGTGATCTTGTCCATGGCCGCTGCTATCTTGTCCTTGCTTCCGGGCCGCCCCTGGAGCAAAGCCCCGATGAAAATCAGATCTTCCGGTGCGCCGCAATGCCGGTAGCTGTAGGCCATGTCGGCAAGCTCAAGCACGTGGACAGTCCCCGATCGGTCGATCGCCCTCGCTTCAATCAGAATGTCCTTGGTTTCTCCACCATAGGCGCCACCGTTCATGCGCAGAGCACCGCCAATGGTGCCCGGGATACCTCTCAAAAAGGTTAATCCGTCAATGCCGTGGTCAAGGGCGAATCTCGCAGCGCGAACATCCGGGACCGCCGCACCTGCGCGAATGCGGTTGTGTTCTTCCACATGGACGGCCGAAAATCCCCGCCCCAGGCGGATGACGACTCCCGGAACACCGCCATCGCGCACCAGAAGATTGGACCCGACCCCGATAACATAAACGGCAATGTCACGGGGCGTGGCCTTGAGGAAGCCTGCGAGATCGGTTTCGTCGGCGGGAGTAAACAGGATTTCCGCAACGCCGCCGACCCGAAACCAGGTTAGATCCGCGAGGGGCGCATTGGCTTCAAGGCGGCCACGCACCGCAGGCAGGCGTTTCAGCAGCCCTTCGCCATCAAGTTTCGGCATCAGGCCGGCGCTTTCCCATCGAGGTCGGCGAGTTGGCCAGGCAATGCATAGGCCCATTGGGTGATCGTTCCAGCGCCAAGGCAGACGATTATGTCACCGGGGTTCACGATGCTCCGCACCAGCGGTGCCAACTGTTCCGGATCGTCGATTGCATGCACGGCGCGGTGACCGCGCGAACGCATTCCCTCCACGAGCGCTGAATGGGTGGCGCCTTCGATGGGTGCCTCGCCCGCCCCATAGACCGGCGCCACGATCACCGTATCCGCATCGTTAAAACAGGTACAGAAGTCGTTGAAAAGGCTCGACAGCCGTGTGTAGCGATGCGGCTGCATGACGGCCAGTACCTTTTGCGAGGTAACCCGGCGTGCCGCGCTCAGCACCGCGGCGATCTCCACGGGGTGATGGCCGTAATCGTCGAATACGGTGATGCCGTTATGGGTGCCGGTCTTGGTGAAGCGGCGCTTGACGCCAGTGAAACTCCGGAACCCTTTGCGGATATCGTCGTCGGTGATGCCCAGTTCCTTGGCCACCGCAAGTGCTGCCGTGGCGTTCATCGCATTGTGATCGCCCGGCATGGCGAGGGTCAAGCCATCGATATCGTAAGCGGCACCTGTTGTGCGGTCCGTCATGCGCACCGCAAATTGCGTTTCGCCATCGGCATAGTTGACATCATGCAGACGCACGTCCGCCTGCGGGCTGTGGCCATATGTGATGATGCGCCGGTCCTCCACCTGGCCGATCATTTCCTGCACCACGGGATGATCGATGCACATGACTGCGAAACCGTAAAAGGGAATATTCTCGACGAAGGCGAGGAAGGCGTCCTTGGCCTTGTCGAAAGTTCCGTAATGATCGAGGTGTTCGGGATCGATGTTGGTGACGATGACGACGTCGGCGGGAAGCTTGACGAAGGTGCCGTCGGATTCATCCGACTCGACCACCATCCAGTCGCCTTTGCCGAGGCGGGCATTGGTTCCATAGGCGTTGATGATGCCGCCATTGATCACTGTGGGATCGAAACCGCCCGCATCGAGCAACGCGGCAACGAGTGATGTTGTCGTCGTCTTGCCGTGGGTTCCGCCAACCGCGACGCAGGATTTGAAGCGCATCAGTTCCGCCAGCATTTCGGCGCGGCGCACGATGGGCAGATAGCGATTGCGTGCTTCAACGAGTTCAGGATTGTCCGGCTGCACTGCCGAGGACACCACCACCACCTGCGCCTCGCCGATATTTTCCGGGCGATGGCCGATTTCGACGGCAATGCCGTTCTTGCGCAGCCGCGCCACATTGTAATTATCGGCAAGGTCGGAGCCCTGCACCTTGTAGCCCAGCGTCTCCATCACTTCGGCGATGCCGCTCATGCCGATGCCGCCGATTCCTATAAAGTGGATGGGTCCCACGTCGCGCGGCAGTTTCATTGTCTTTGCATCCCCGCCAGTTGCTCCGTGAGATCGGCAAGACGGGCAGCAGCATCCGGCCTTCCATGGCCGATTGCCGCCGCCACCGCCCGCCGCAGTTCGTTCTCCTCATACCGCAGCCGTGTCAGAAATGCGGCAAATTCCTTGGGCTCGATCTCCGCTTGCGGGCGAATCCACCCCGCCCCCGCCGCCGCGAAACTTTCAGCATTGCGCAACTGGTCGTTGTCGAGAGCCTGCGGCAGCGGCACCATGATGGCAGGTCTGCCGATGACGCCAAGCTCGGCGATGGTCGAAGCACCCGACCGGCAAATTACCAGATGCGATTTGGCGATCCGCCTGGGCATGTCCCCGAAAAAGGGCTGAAGCTCAAAACTGAAATCAGACTTGTCATAGGTCGCGCGCACGGCCTCTATATCTTCGGGTCTGCACTGCTGGGTAAGACGCAAGGTGGAGAGCATCTCACGCGAAAGTTCCGCCATGACTAGCGGCATGAATTCGCCAAAGAAGCGCGCCCCCTGGCTGCCACCGAAAACGAGGAGATTAAACGGCCCGTCGGCGGACAGTGCCGGATAGGTCGCGGCTTTTTCCTTGAGCGCGATATCGCGCACCGGATTGCCGGTGACTACAGTTTTCCGTTGTGCGCCGGCCGGCAGCCCCGTAACTTTCGGAAAGGACGAGGCGATCGTTGTCGCAAAACGCGCCAGCATCCGGTTGGCCCGTCCCATCACCGCATTCTGGTCATGGACACACGTGGGGATGCCAAGCCGGGCTGCGGCGAGGATGGGCGGAAAGGATGGATAGCCGCCGAAGCCTACCACCGCCAAGGGCTTCAACGCCCTGAGAATGGCCCGCGCCTGCCGGTAGCCGCGATAGAGCCGCAAGACGCGCGGCGGCAACTGAACGACTTGGCGGAGTGAGAGTGTGGCCGACGGCACCACATGAATCGCTGACGCCGGAAAGGATTTGCCGTAATCGTTCACCCGCTCGTCGGTCATCAGATGGATGCCGTAACCCCGCCGCGCCAGTTCCTCGGCCAGGGCTTGTGCCGGGAACAGGTGGCCCCCGGTACCGCCAGCGGCAAGAACGATGGTCTTCGCAGCCATCGGATCAGGC
>JACMJT010000250.1 GCA_014380505.1 Hyphomicrobiales bacterium
GAACCGGAAGAAACCGAATCCACCTTCACCGGCAATGCCAAGCTGAAAGCCGTCTACGCTGCCGAGCGCGCAGGGCTCGTGGCGCTCGCCGACGATTCCGGTCTTTGCGTTGATGCGCTGAACGGCGACCCCGGGGTTTACACGGCGAATTGGGCGGGGCCGGAGCGGGATTGGGCCATGGCAATGCGACTGGTCGAGGAAAAACTGCAAGCCTTGGGCGCAACCACCCCTGAGAAGCGGCGCGCCAATTTCAATTGCACGCTGTGCGTTGCCTGGCCTAACGGTGAAGTCCACTTTTATGAAGGCCGTGTTTATGGTCACCTGACTTGGCCGCCACGGGGAACACGCGGCTTTGGCTATGATCCCATGTTTGTGCCCGATGGCGAAATGCAAACTTTCGGTGAAATGGATCCGGCCAAGAAAACCCTAATGTCGCATCGCGGCCGTGCCTTCGGAAAGCTGGTCGATGCCCTCCTCTAGCGAAGCCTTTGGCATCTATGTGCATTGGCCGTTCTGCAAGGCCAAGTGCCCCTATTGCGATTTCAACTCCCATGTGCGCCACCATGAAGTGGATACGATGTCGTTTGCGAAAGCGCTCACGGCTGAGTTGCGCTGGTTTGCCGGGATTACGCCGGGCCGCACGGTGAGCAGCATTTTCTTCGGCGGCGGCACCCCATCGCTGATGCCGCCGCCGGCAGTTGCCGAAGTCATTGACCAGATCGCGCAGCTCTGGCCGGTTGCCGATACGGTTGAGATTACCCTTGAGGCCAATCCCACCAGTGTCGAGGCCGAAAATTTCAAGGGTTACCGCACGGCGGGGGTGAACCGTGTGTCAGTTGGCGTGCAGGCGCTGAACGAGACTGATCTCAAAGCCTTGGGCCGCCAGCATACGCCCGATGAAGCGCTGAAGGCCTTCCGTTTGGCGGCAAAAATTTTCCCGCGCGTCTCCTTCGACATGATTTATGCGCGGCCGCAACAGACAACGGCGCAGTGGAAAGACGAGTTGACGCGGGCTCTCGGCGAACAGGAGGGCCACATGTCGCTCTACCAGCTCACCATCGAGCCCGGCACCGCCTATTTCGATCTGCAGGCACGCGGCTCGCTCATCGTTCCCGATGAGGACAGCGCCACGGACCTGTTTGAACTCACGCAAACGCTTACCGAGAAGCATGGGCTCAGTGCCTACGAGGTTTCAAACCATGCCCGCGAGGGGCAAGAGTCGCGGCACAATCTGCTCTACTGGCGCTATGGCGAATATGCGGGCGTCGGTCCGGGAGCGCATGCGCGCATTGCCGAAGGGGAAAACCGCCGTGCCATCGTCATGGAAAAATATCCGGAGACCTGGCGCAAGCTGGTAGACGAAAAAGGCCATGGCATTGTTGAAGACAATCTCGTGCCGCCAGTGGACCAGGCTTCGGAATATCTCATCATGGGGCTTCGCGTCAGCGACGGTATTGATCTCACGCGTTATGAAAAATTGCGCGGCCAGTCCATGGACCCCAACAAGATTGCCGGGCTGAAATCGCTGGGCCTCGTCAAGCGCGAGGGCCCGCGCCTGATGGCGACAACGCAGGGACGGCGGCTGCTCAACGCCTTGATCACCGAGCTGGCGAACTAGACCAGGGAAAGGATACCTGACATGGCCGTGACGCAATCCCCAAAGATCGAAATACAAAACGTGCTGAGCCCCGGGCATATCGTTCATGTCGATGCGGATAAGCACGAGGCCATGAAGCGGGCTTTTCTGAAGGTGCTTCCGAAAAAATCACCCGGCCTGACAGCGGCGGAAATTGGAGAAGCCATCCTCCCCCATCTGCCTGAAGATTTATTTCCGGGAGGCGCCAAGGCGGGCTGGTGGAAGAAGGCGGTGCAGCTCGACCTTGAGGCTAAAGGCAGTGTAACGCGGGAAGACAGCAAGCCGCTGCGCTGGCACAAGCGCTGATTTGATTACTGGGCCGGCGAACTGAAACTCGTGGGCGCATGCTGGATGACGTCGGGGCCGCCGGGGCCCATTTGCAGGATGGCAAGGCCGCGCTCAATCAGGCCGTTCTCGCGGAAGCGGAACAGGCCGTTCGAACCCTGGAACCCTGTGGGACTTGCAATTCCCACCTCCGACACATCGCCGGTTTTCTGCAGGTTCACGGCAAAGGCCACCGCGTCATAGGCGAGGCTGGCGATGCGCGGCGGCTTGGCGCCATAGCTTGCCACATATTTCTGTTCGAAGGCC
>JACMJT010000251.1 GCA_014380505.1 Hyphomicrobiales bacterium
ATCTCTCCAAGACCTGGAGCGCCGCGCGCTCTGGATGGCCACATGGATGATCCACCATCCCAACCACCTCCGTGCCACGGGCGAAGTACAGGACGGCGGCCATCATGCTTCCTCCGCTTCGCTCGCCACAATCATGACCGTGCTTTATTTTGACATCCTCCGGCCGGAGGACCGCGTGGCGGTGAAGCCCCATGCCTCGCCCGTCTTCCATGCGATCCAGTATCTCGCCGGCAACCAGACCCGCGAGAAGCTGGAAAATTTTCGCGGGTACAAGGGCGCGCAAAGCTATCCCTCGCGCACCAAGGACAGTGACGACGTGGATTTTTCCACCGGATCAGTCGGTCTTGGTGTGGCGCAGACTCTTTTTTCCTCACTGGTGCAGGATTATGTGAAGGCTCAAGGCTGGATGAAGGACAGGCCCGAGGGTCGCATGGTCTCGCTCATCGGCGATGCCGAGATGGACGAAGGAAACATTTACGAAGCCCTCATCGAGGGCTGGAAACACGGGCTGCGCAACACCTGGTGGATTGTTGACTACAATCGTCAGTCCCTGGACGCGGTCATCCGCGAAGGGCTTTGGGAGAAGTTCGAATCCATGTTCCGCAATTTCGGCTGGGACGTGGTGATCGTGAAGCACGGGGCCTTGCAGGAAGCCGCATTCAAGGAACCCGGCGGCGCGGCGTTGCGTGACTGGATCGACCGCTGCCCCAACCAGCTTTATTCGGCGCTGACCTTTCAAGGAGGCAGCGCCTGGCGAAAACGCTTGGCGGATGAAATCGGCGATCAGGGAGCGGTCACGCAATTGATCGACAAGCGTTCCGACGAGGA
This sequence comes from Hyphomicrobiales bacterium, assembly GCA_014380505.1. The sequence goes on from JACMJT010000251.1 coordinate 829, forward strand.
GCTTGCGCAACTCATGGGAAATCTCGGCGGCCATGATACGCCGTCTTTGCTTGCTGCGTTCCAGAATTCCAGTGCGCACGACAGGCCAACGCTGTTCATCTGCTACACCATCAAAGGCTTCGGCCTGCCGCTGGCCGGGCACAAGGACAATCATGCCGGGCTGATGACACCCACCCAGATGGAAGGCTTCCGCAAAACGATGAAAGTGCGCGAAGGCCATGAGTGGGACAAGTGGGAAGGCACAACGCTTTCTGAAAGCGATCTCGAGAACTTCATCGGCAATGCCGCGTTTTTTTCCAAGGGCACGCGGCGGTTGTCGAGCCCCACCATTCCCGTGCCAGCCGCACTCAACTATCCCGCGCCCGGGGCCAAGCCAATTTCCACCCAGATGGGGTTCGGCCAGATACTCAATGAAATCGCCCGTGACGACACGGTGTTTGCCAGCCGCATCGTCACTGTGGCGCCTGACGTCACCGTCTCAACCAATCTCGGGCCCTGGGTAAATCGCCGTGGGCTGTTCGCCCGAGAAAGCATGGTCGATACCTTCAAGGCCGAGCGCATCCCTTCGACCTACACATGGGAATTCTCGCCCCAAGGCCAGCATCTGGAGCTCGGCATCGCCGAATCAAACCTGTTCCTGGCGCTTTCTGCCTTTGGCCTGTCCCACGCCATCAATGGCGAACGCTTGCTGCCCATCGGCACCGTCTATGATCCCTTCATTTACCGGGGCGCTGACCAGTTGAATTATGCCTGTTACCAGGATGCCCGTTTCCTTCTGGTGGCCACGCCTTCGGGCGTCACGCTTGCCCCGGAAGGCGGCGCCCATCAATCGATCGGCACCCCGCTGGTCGGCATGGCGCAGGACGGGCTCTGCGCCTTTGAGCCAGCCTTTCTCGATGAGCTTGCCGTCATCATGCGCTTTGCCTTTGACTACATGCAGCGCAATGGCGAAGGCGATCCCGACGAGCGGACCTGGCTGCGCGATCAGACCGGCGGCTCGGTTTACCTGCGTCTCTCCACCCGCCCTCTGGAGCAGCAGAGCCGCAGCATGACACCGGAACTCGCCCGGGATATTGTCGATGGCGGCTACTGGATGCGCAAGCCCGGTCCAAACGCCGAGCTTGTCATCGCCTACACCGGCGCTCTCGCACCCGAAGCCATCGAAGCCATAGGCCTGATGGGCGAGGACCGCCGCGATATCGGGCTTCTCGCCATTACATCTGCTGACCGGCTCAACGCCGGCTGGACCGCGGCGCAGCGGGCCCGCGAGCGCGGAGCAAAAACCGCGCGCTCGCATATCGAGCGCCTGTTGGAGAGCCTGCCATCGGGTTGTCCCTTGATAACAATTATCGATGGCCACCCGACAACGCTTGCCTGGCTCGGCGCCGTCCATGGCCACCGCACCCGCTCACTCGGCGTTGAGCACTTCGGCCAGACCGGCACTGTCGCCGATCTCTATCATCACTATGGCATCGATGCGGAAGGCATTATGCGTGCCGCCCAATCACTGACGCCCGGCAAACAGATCCGCCATTTGATGTCTGGACATGGCGGCTATTGAAATTTTTGCCGAACCGTCTACGGTCGCCTCTTCCTGACGGACAGAGAAGCCGCAGGGACGAGTTCGGGAGGTGTGTTGATGGCGTTGCTGCAGGTTAACGCTGTTTCAAAAAGCTTTGGCGCTATTCATGCGTTGACGGACGTCAGCTTTTCGCTTGATGCCGGTGAAGTTGTGGGTTTCATGGGCGACAATGGCGCGGGCAAATCCACCATGGTCAAGCTCATCGCCGGAAATTTTCCGCCAACCGATGGCGAAGTCGTCGTCGATGGTCAGGTTTGCCATTTCCACAAGCCTATAGAAGCGCGCGCCAAGGGCATCGAAGTTGTTTATCAGGACTTGGCGCTTGCCGACAACCTGACCGCCGCGGAGAATGTTTTTCTCGGCCGTGAAATCAACAAGGGTGTCTGGCCCTTCAGGATTCTCGACAAGGAAGCCATGATCAAGCGCGCCGCCGAGCTCTTCAGTGAGCTCAAGTCGGAAACCCGCCCGCGCGATCTCGTAAAGAAAATGTCAGGTGGCCAGCGCCAGGCCGTAGCCATCGCCCGCACAAGGCTTTCCAACGCCAAGCTGGTGCTGATGGATGAGCCCACCGCCGCAATTTCAGTGCGCCAGGTGGCGGAGGTTCTTGAACTCATCCGCCGCCTCAAGGCGCAAGGCGTTGCCATCATGCTGATCAGCCACCGCATGCCCGATGTTTTTGCCGTGTGTGATCGCATCATGGTGCTGCGCCGCGGCTCGTTGGTTGCCGACAAGGCAACAGCCAAGACAAGTCCCGAAGAAGTAACGGGGCTAATTACGGGAGCCATCCGTGCCGCCTAAAGCCACAGAGTCAGCACCCGTGCTAAATCATGCCGTCCTCTCCGAGGTTGCGGAGATCAAGGAGCAGACGGTGTTGCAACGGATTTTTTCCAGTCAGCCTTTCTGGGTGACGGTGGCACTCGCCATTCTTGTCATCGTAATGGCTGCCCAGGAGCCAAGTTTCGGTACTTCGGACAATGCCGCCAATGTGACCCGCAACTTTGCTCCCTTCGGCATTATGGCGCTGGGCATGACTGTGGTGATCATCACCGGCGGTATCGACCTCTCTGTAGGCTCTGTCATGGGGCTCGTTGCCATAGTGGCGGGCCTGTTCCTGACCTGGGAATATCCCTGGTACGTGGCCTTTTTCATGGGACTTTTGACGGGGCTGATCTGCGGAGCATTCAACGGCTTTTTCGTGGCCTATGTCGGCTTGCCGTCTTTTGTCGTGACTCTCGGCATGCTGTCGATTGCGCGTTCACTCGCGGTGGTGTTCTCCGCCAACCAGATGCTTTACAAATTCGGCCCCGACGCGCCGATCGTCAAAGCCATCGGCCAGGCGAAATGGCCAACGCATGGGCCCGAGAACTGGGCGCCGCACTGGATACCGCAATTGTCGTCGCACTTCTGGGTGATGGTGGTGCTTGGCCTTTTCGTCGGCTTCATATTCAATTTCACCGCCTGGGCCCGCCATCTCTTTGCCATCGGCGGCAATGAGCAGGCAGCGCGCCTCACCGGTGTTCCGGTCGACTGGATCAAGTTCCAGTCCTATGTGTTCTGCGCCTTCACGGCGTCCATCGCCTCGCTTTTGCTGCTCGGCTACAACGGCTCGGCGATCAACGCGATGGGCCAGGGCTATGAGCTTCGCGTCATCGCGGCAACCGTCATTGGCGGCGCCAGTCTGATGGGCGGAGCCGGCACGGCCTTTGGCGCCATTGTCGGCTCGGCCTTTCTCGAAGTCATCCGCAACGCGTTGCTGATGGCGGGCATCGATTCCAATTGGCAAGGCGCCTTCGTCGGCGGCTTCATCATTCTCGCAGTTCTTCTCGGCATGCAGACCGGTGGCAAGTCCATCATCACCGCTACGGTGGAAAGGTTGCTGCCGAGGAAGCACCGCTAGGAACCGGATTCACTGCGGGATAATCAGTGAGCGTAAAAATGGAGGAAAGACTATGAAGAAATTTTTGTTGACTGCGGCGGTGGCTCTTGGCGCACTGACCGTGTCGATGTCGGCGGCGCAGGCGAAATATGTTTTCGCGCTGGTGCCAAAGAATATGAACAACCCGTTTTTCGACCAGGCGCGCGACGGCTGCAAGAAGGCTGAAGCGGAATCCAACGGCGCTTTCGAGTGCATGTATATCGGCCCCGGCGAGCATGGCGGCGGTGACGAGCAGGTGACGATCGTGCAGGATCTGGTGGCCAAGAAGGTTGACGGCATTGCCGTATCGCCCTCGAACGCCGCGGCGATGGC
>JACMJT010000252.1 GCA_014380505.1 Hyphomicrobiales bacterium
AGACAGCGGACTGGATCATCGACCTCGGCCCCGAAGGCGGCGACAGCGGCGGTGAAATCGTGACGGCGGGAACGCCCGAGGACGTGGCGCGGGAGAAGCGGAGCTACACGGGGCAGTATTTGAAAGACGTGTTGCGGCGGGGGAAGAAGGAAGCGGCGGAGTGAGCGTTCGGCTGCTGCACACTTGCTTTTTTGTCACCATTCTTTTGACGAATGCAAATGCCGCGTGCCTTGACATATCGGTAGGCGCCGCACCTGTGCAATTGTCCGGCAAACTCACACGCGAGGTATTTCCGGGACGACCGAATTACGAGAGCATCGAAAGCGGTGACGAGCCTGAACCGGCCTGGATACTTGTTCTGGACGCTTCGATTTGTGCCGACGACGAAGGTGAGCTGGCGGACCCGAACATCCATTTTGACAAAGTGCATCTGTATTCAACCGAAGAGTCGATACGAACGGTGCTCGCAAAGGCGCTTGGCAACCGCGTTGCCGTGTCAGGCGAAGGATTCTTCTCGCACACCGGGCACCACCACGCGCCGCTCGTGGTGAACGTGGCTGCAATCTCCGCTCAATAACTGGGCCAAGTGAAAGCGACAATGTCAGTTGTTGCGCCAGCAGGGCGCTAAACTGTATATAATACAGTTGCGATTCACTCCAACCAAGGACACGCCCATGAACACCGGTGTAATTCCCGCCTCCTGGTCCGGCCCGCTCCACTCGATCCTACGCATCATGACCGGGCTGCTCTTCCTGGCCCACGGCACCACGAAGCTGCTCGGGTTTCCCGTTAGCGAACACACTCCGGCGGAGGGCGCCATGGCAACCATGACGGCCGTCACCGGTACTTTGGAACTGGTTGGCGGTGTCCTCATCGTCCTCGGCCTGTTCACGCGCATGACAGCCTTCGTTCTCTCGGGCTTCATGGCGGTTGCCTATTTCATGGTCCATGCACCGATGAATTTCCACCCGATCAACAATCACGGCGAACTCGCCATCATGTTCTGCTTTGTGTTCCTTTATTTTGCAGCAGCTGGCGGCGGCCCCTGGAGCGTCGACGCCAAGCGGCCCTGAGGACTTCAGATGAGAACGCCGCTTGCCATCGTCACCGGCGGCTCGCGTGGCCTGGGGCTGGAAACAGCGCGGCAATTGGGCGGGCTTGGGTACCGCTTGGTCATCGCAGCCAAGGACAAGAAACGGCTCGACGCGGCGGCAGCGGCATTGAAGGGGCATGGCTTTGATGTCCATCCAAAGACGGTGGACATGGCTTCGGCGCGGTCCATCGCAGCGTTCGGCGCGTGGGCGAAGGCGCTCGGTCCCGTCGATGTGCTGGTGAACGCAGCGGGCATTCTGCCGGAGACCAGCGGCGCCTATTCCGGCAAGGGCGCCACGGTTCTTGGCGCGGGCGAAAAGGAAGTTGTGGATACGATCACCGTGAATACGCTTGGGCCATGGCGCATGGTGAAGGTGGTAGCGCCGTTGCTTGCGCAGAATGGGCGGGTGGTCAATGTCTCGTCGGGCATGGGGGCGTTCGCGGAAATGGGCTCGGGCTATTTCGGCTACCGTGCTTCGAAGGCAGCACTCAATATGCTCACCCGCACGCTGGCGCAGGAACTGAGCCCGCGCGGCATCTTGGTCAATTCCGTTTGCCCCGGCTGGGTCAAAACCGACATGGGCGGCCCCAACGCCTCGCGCAGCGTCGAGCAAGGCGCTTCCGGCATCGTGTGGGCGGCCACGCTTACGCCGGGCGGGCCCAGCGGCGGCTTCTTCCGCGATGGCAAGCCGATCGGGTGGTGACCACATCGAAATGGGCAAAACTTGTGCCCGAACTTCTTTGCACGGATTTTTCTGCAAGCGTGCGCTTCTATGTCAGTGTTCTCGGGTTTCGCGTTGCCTACGACCGGCCGGAGGACAATTTCGCATATCTGGACTTTCACGGCGCTCAACTAATGATCGAGCAGACCGATGAGCCATGGCTCACCGGTCCAATGGAAAAACCCTATGGCCGCGGCATTAATATCCAAATCGAGGTGCCGGCGATTGAACCCCTACTGAAAGCATTGAAGCGAGTCGATTGGCCGATTTACCGCGAATTTTGGGATGCCTGGTACCGCTGCAACAACCAGATGTTAGGCAACAGGCAATTCCTCGTTCAAGATCCGGATGGCTACCTTTTGCGGTTCTACGAAAACCTCGGCACAAAACCCGTCTAATCCTGCCGTTCTTTCCGCAGCTTGGACCAGTAGTCGAGGCGTTTCTTCACTTCGCGTTCGAAGCCGCGCTCGGGCGGATCGTAGTAGTGTTCGCGGGGCATGCCATCGGGGAAATAGTTCTGGCCGGAGAAGGCGTCGGGCTGGTCGTGGTCGTATTGGTAGCCGGAGCCATACTCCTGCTGCTTCATCAATTTGGTCGGCGCGTTGAGGATGATCTTGGGCGGGGGGAGCGAACCCGTTTCCTTGGCACGCTGCGTTGCCGCCTTGAAAGCGGTGTAAAGGGCGTTCGATTTGGGCGCGGTGGCGATGTAGACCGTGGCCTGCGCCAAGGCGAGCTCGCCTTCGGGGGTTCCCAAAAAATCGAAGGCATCCTTGGCGGCAAGCGCCTGTTGCACGGCCTGCGGATCGGCCAGCCCTACATCCTCGATTGCCATGCGTACCAGGCGGCGGGTCAGGTACAAAGGGTCTTCGCCAGCCACGAGCATGCGCGCGAGATAATAAAGCGCGGCGTCGGGATCCGATCCGCGCACGGATTTATGGAGCGCCGAGATCAGATTGTAGTGGCCATCGGCGGCCTTGTCGTAAAGCGGCATACGCTTCTGCACGGTCTTCGCCAGCGTTTCCGGCGTCAGCGGATCGGCACCCTCGGGAAGGCTTGCGAAGATTTCCTCCGCGAGGTTGAGGATATAGCGCCCGTCGCCATCGGCCATCGCAATCAGGGCCTCGCGGGCGGCGGCATCGGCGGGGAGTGCCCGCTTTTCAAACATTTCGGCGCGGCCGATCAGCGCGTTCATCGCCGCCCCATCGAGGCGGTTCAACACCAGCACCTGGCAGCGCGACAGAAGTGCTCCGTTCAGTTCGAAGGACGGATTTTCGGTGGTGGCGCCGATCAGGATGATGGTGCCGTCCTCGACATAGGGCAGGAAGGAATCCTGCTGGGACTTGTTGAAGCGATGAATTTCATCGACGAAGAGAAGCGTGCCGCGCCCCTGCTCGCGCCTGATGCGGGCCTGCTCGAAAGCCTTTTTCAAATCGGCGACGCCGGAGAAGACTGCCGACATCTGCTCGAACGTCAAGCCGGTCTCTCCCGCCAGCAGCCGGGCGAGGGTGGATTTGCCGGTGCCAGGCGGCCCCCACAATATGATTGAGGGAATGCGGCCTGCCCCCAGCATGCGGGTGAGCACGCCATCGGCACCCACCAGATGATCCTGCCCCACCACATTTGAAAGTTTTTGCGGGCGCAACCGGTCGGCCAGCGGACGGGGCGCATCCTTGGCCAGCCCGGCAGCCTCGAAGAGATTGGCCATCAGCCGCCGACGGCGATCTTCAGGATGCGGCCGCCGCGATTGACGGCGATCCGCCAATAGCCCCCATCATTGCCCAGGGCTTCCCGCAGCATCATCACGCTGGCGATGGCCGTGCCATTGACCTCGACAATAACATCGCCCTTGCGCAGATAGCGTTGCGCGGGCCCTCCCCGGATAGCGGCGACGGCCACGCCTGTTGAGTCGGCTTTCAGCCCCAGTTCGTCGGCAACGGCTGGCGAAAGGTTGGAGGCCACCATGCCGGCCAGCGGGTTTTTACCTTCGATGAGCGTCTCGTCGCGGGCCGTGGTCTCGGGGGCGGCGGTGAGCGTAACGCTGGTTTCCGTGCGCTTGCCGTCGCGCTGGTATTCGACGATCTGAGTGGAGCCGATGGCTGAGGTCGCGGCGTGGTAGCCAAGCTCCCGGGCGTTTTCGACGGGCCTGCCTTCGAAGGCCAGCACGACGTCGCCCTGCTTCAATCCGGCTTTGGCGAGCGGGCTGTCGGCGTGCAAGCTCACAACCAGCGCGCCCTCGGGCCGGGCAAA
>JACMJT010000253.1 GCA_014380505.1 Hyphomicrobiales bacterium
CGGCGTGCCGGTTGGGTGGATGCTGACTCATATGAACAGCTTTAATGCGCGCGGTGTTCGCGGAGCAGGTAACTGTTCTTCTTTGCGTCAAAGCCCCTGAAATATTCGTTGACCTGCGGGTGGCGCACGGGGGTTCCCGTCACATCAACAAGCAGGTTTTGCTCGGACACATAGGCCACATATTCCGTGTCATCATTTTCGGCAAGCAGATGATAGAAAGGCTGGTCACGGCGCGGGCGTGAATCCTCCGGAATAGAACTCCACCATTCCTCAGTGTTGCTGAAAACCGGATCCACATCAAAAATCACGCCACGGAACGAAAACAGCCGATGCTTAACAATCTGGCCTATCTGGAACTTGGCTGTTGGCATCTCGCTCATGACACCTGATTGCCAAGAGTCCGCCTCGAAGGCAAGAGGCACTTAAGAAGCCCGCATGGCGTAAGGCAGGTTACGTGTTGGCTGCATTCCATGTTCCATAATGAAACGTTTCAGCGGCCCCACATAGTGCAATGCGGAAAGACTCAACGCGCGTGCCCCTTCCAGGGGGAGTAACCCTAGGAGCAGGGATTTGTTCATAAGATCAATGAGTTGCTGGCGGGGAAGAACTTCAGCGCGGCGCAGGGTGTTGTACTCGGCCAAGAGGCTTTCGCTTCCGGCGTCCTTGCTTGCGAGAATGAGATCGGCGGCGAGAGCGGCATCGCGCAGGGACATGTTGAGGCCTTGCGCGCCAATGGGCGGTACAACATGAGCGGCTTCGCCAATGAGTATCACACGGTCCTTTGCAAACTGACGGGCGGTGAGACCTTTCATCGGGAATGATTTGCGGGGACCAAGGTTCGTTATGAGTCCCAATTCGCCATGCGTTTCAATTTGAATTTCGGTTGCCAATTCGCCTTCACTCATCGCCATGAGCGCTTCGGCGCTGGAGGGGCGCTCCATCCAGACGAGGCTAGACCGGTTTTCGGGCAGTGGCACCGTGGTGAAGGGGCCGGCGGATTTGTGGTATTCCGTGGAAACATTGTTGTGTCCCATGGAATGGGCGAAGCTCGTGGCAATTGCTGTTTGGTCATAGGACCATGTGTCCGTGGCGATGCCGGCGGCTTTTCGCATGGCGGAATTTGCACCGTCGGCAGCGAGGCAGAGGGACGCAGAGATTTCGGACGTGTTGGACAAGGTGATGTGGATGGCGTCATCGCTTGATCTGGCCCCGGTTGCTGTCGCCTCAATGAAGGTAACACCGAGGCCTTCGGCGCGTTTGCGGAGAGCGGGTAGAAGCAGGCCAAGCGGGATGTTCCAGCCAAAGGCTTCCAGATTCAACTCCTGTGAATCAAATTCAAGGTTCGGGGCCACGAGCAACGAACCCGTATCGTCAATGATCCTGAGTTTTTTCAAGGGAGATGTTTGGGCTTCGAGACTTCCGGGCCAGATATCGAGGTAGCGGAGGAGCTGGATGGAGGGCTGCATCAGGGCGACGGTGCGGGGATCTTCGGTTGGCGCAGGGGCAACAAGGGCGGTTGCGATCCCCTCCTTGGCAAGCAACGCTGCCGCGGCAAGGCCTGCGGGGCCGGCGCCTGCAACGATAACTTTGTAGTCTGTCATCTAGCTC
>JACMJT010000254.1 GCA_014380505.1 Hyphomicrobiales bacterium
GGTCATCAGGGCTCGCACCATTTCCTCAAGCGCTGGGCCTTCGATGATCTGGTCGAGCTTGTAGAGGGTCAGGTTGATGCGGTGATCAGTGACGCGGCCTTGCGGGAAATTGTAGGTGCGGATGCGCTCCGAACGGTCTCCAGAGCCGACCTGGCCCTTGCGCTGGGCCGAACGTTCGGAGTCGATGCGCTGGCGTTCCAGATCGTAGAGTCTCGACCGCAGGAGCTTCATGGCGGCATTCTTGTTTTTGAGTTGCGACTTTTCCGTCTGCTGGGCGACGGCGAGGCCGGTGGGAATATGGGTGATGCGCACCGCCGAGTCGGTGGTGTTGACGGACTGGCCGCCGGGACCGGAAGAACGGTAAACATCGATGCGCAGGTCCTTGTCCTCGATCTTGATATCGATTTCTTCAGCCTCGGGCAGCACGGCCACGGTCGCGGCTGAGGTGTGGATGCGCCCTTGCGTTTCGGTCGCGGGCACGCGCTGCACCCGGTGCACGCCCGACTCGAATTTCATGTGGGCATAGGCGCCGGAGCCGTAGATGTTAGCGATCGCTTCCTTGTAGCCGCCGTGTTCGCCGTCGCTTGCGGAAATCAATTCAACTTTCCAACCCTTGAAGGCAGCATAGCGCTGGTACATGCGAAAGAGATCGCCGGCGAAGATCGCCGCTTCGTCGCCACCGGTTCCAGCACGCACCTCGAGAATGACGTTCCGCTCGTCGGCGGCGTCCTTGGGCAGAAGCAGGATGCGGATATCGTGTTCATTCCGGGTGATCACTTCGTTGAGGCTGGCGCGTTCGGCTTCCGCCATCTCGGCCAGTTCGCCGCCGGACTTGAGCATCTCGTCGACATCCAGCCTGTCGGCGTAGGCCTTTCTCAGCACGAGTGCCGCGCGTGCGGCGGGCTCGATCTCCGCATATTCCTTCGACAGTTTGACGAAGGCCTCACCCGAAGTTCCACTGGAGAGCCCATGTTCCACGGTGGCAAAACGCTGGATGATGCGGTCGAGTTTTTCACGCGGAAAGGCAGTCATGGACCGGGCTTGTAGCGGAAGACCCCACGCTTCGCAAAAACCATCAGCATAGAGCGCTGCTTCAAGACGCACCTCCCCGCTAACGGCTCTGTTCTTCGATGGTCCAATCTATGAAGGACTTCGCCTCAGGCGAAAGTATTTTGCTCCGGGGCCATACGACGTAATAGCCGAAGCGGGTCTCAAGCGTTTCCTTCAGTACAGCTACAAGCCGTCCCGCAGCGAGTTCGCCATCCACCAGCCCCCGCCATCCGAGCGCAATGCCCAAGTCCCGTTTGGCCGCTTCGATGACAAGCGGATAGCTGTCAACCGTTAGACCCCGCTGGCCCGCAGCGATGCTGATGCCGTGACTGGTCAACCACTGGCGCCAGTTGAGCCAATTCCAGTGTTCGTCTTCAAGGTCAATCAACGCTTCACCAACCAGATCGGCCGGATGGCGCAGGGTGTGCCTCGATTTCAGATAGGCTGGGCTACATACGGGCACGATCTCATCACCGAACAATCGAACCGAATCATGGGTTACCCAATTTCCTTCACCGTGCATGAGTGCCACATCAACATCGCCCGTGAGGCACCTGCCATCATCATCGCTGACCAGGAGCCGAATACCTACGTTCGGGGAGTTCGCGCGCATTGCCTTGAGTCGCGGCATCAACCACATCGCCGCCATCGACTGATCCGCAGCGACTGTCAGCCTCGAGGCACGTTCGCTGATCCTGAGTTCGCGTGTCGCCACTGACACGTGGGCCAATGCGTTGACGATGGTGTGGAGATAGTCCCTTCCAGCACCGGTCAGCTCGACCGCCCTATGGGCGCGCAGGAACAAGGGTTGGCCAAGCCGATCTTCCAACAGCCTGATCTGCCGGGAGACGGCAGCTTGGGTCACGTTCAACTCGGCGGCAGCCTTGGTGAAGCTCTGAAGCCGGCCGGCCGCCTCAAACGCGACCAAGGCAGCAAGGGAGGGAACATCCCTATTCATAATCTTTCATTATGCACTACCCGCAGAAATCATCGTTTGTGGGCTAAAAATGCATGATTTATGGTGATGTGTCGAGCGGAAAGGAAATACCATGAATGTTCAAGTTTTGCGGCGCGGCATTGGCGACGCGCCCGTCTGCGCCAACCCGGCGGAATCGTTTACCCTGCCGTCGCGTTTCTATACGGACCCCGCAGTCTACGAAGCTGAAAAGACGGCGATCTTCTTCAAGAACTGGTGGTGTGCCGGTCATAAGAGCCAGTTGCCGCGCCCGGGGAGTTACCTGACGACGGAGATTTTTGAGCAGGGCGTGGTGGTGGCCCGCGGTCACGATGGTGGATTGCGAGCTTTCTATAATGTGTGTCAGCACCGCGGCCACGAATTGGTCAAGGGCATGGGGGACGCAAAAATGCTGATTTGCCCCTATCATGCGTGGACCTACAATCTCGACGGCAGTCTACGCACCGCGCGTCTGACCAAGGCAATGCTTGACCTCAAAGCATGCGACTTCGCTCTTAAACCCGTACGAGTGGAGGAGTTCTGCGGGTTCATCTTTGTAAATCTCGATCCCGGCGCCACCTCGCTCAAGGAACAGACAGGCGCCATGGAAGACGAGATCCGGAAATACGTTCCTCGCATTGACGAGATGGTTTTCGTCCATCGCCACAACTACGACGTCAAAGCAAACTGGAAAGTGGTGATCGATAATTTCCTCGAATGCTATCATTGCCATCCCGCGCACCGCGATTTCGTCGATCTCGTCGATATGGACAGCTATCGCAACATCATCAACGGCATCTATGTCAGTCAAATTTCCGAAGCTCCAAAAACAACCAGTGCCCGGGCTTACAAATTCGAGAAAGGCGAAGTCGATTTCGGTTACGCCGGGTGGTACCTTTGGCCGAACCTGACGATCTGGGCCTATCCCGGCGAGCCAAACATTTCCGCCCTGATGATGATCCCCTCGGGGCCAGACCGCACCATCGAGCATCTCGATTGGTTTCTGCCGACAACCACGATTAGCCAGCAGATCAAGGATGCGATGACGTACATGGACGAAACATTGCAGCCGGAAGATATCTCTCTATGCGAGAGCGTGCAGAAGGGCCTCAAGTCGAACGGCTACAATCAGGGCAGGTTCGTTATCGATCCGGATCACCCGCAACTTTCGGAACATGGCGTGCACCATTTTCAGAAACTGGTGGCGAATGCCTTGAATGCGGAGCTTGCCTAATCCGCAGACGCGTGCCCGCCGGTATCGAAGTGTCTTAACCCTCTCGGTCCAGCGTCTTCAGATCTAGCGAGCGGCCGACGAGGATTTCGCCGGGTGTGCCAAGGATGCCTTTTTCCTGGCCGTCGATCACGTAGCTCAGGAGGCCGCCGTCGCGGGCGATGACGATAAGGCCGTCGCGGTCGGGGACGCGGTAGGTGTCGCCCTTCATCAGCATCTGGGTCAACACAACATTGCCCTGGGTATCCTCGATGCGGAGCCAGACGGGGGCCTTGGCCTTGAGAACGAGGCGGGTGCCGCCATTGTTGGCGCCGAATTCGCGGCCATCCTTGGTCAACGTCATGTCGTCGGCGGAGGGCATCGGGATTTCCTGCACGGTGGCAGGCTGCTTGGCGATATTGTCCTCGATGAGGGCTGCCAAGCCATCGAGATTCGTGCCTTCTGATTCATCGGCGGTAGGCTCGGCGGCGGCGGCAATCGGCTGGTCGTCGGGCATGGCTTCCTCGGTCACCTTGACCAGGGCTTCTTCCGTGCCCGTGGAAGCCGTCGGCATGGCGTCGGCTGAGGTCACTTGTTCCGGGGCCTGGGGCTCCTCGCCACCTGGCATCAACATCCAGCTGGCGCCCGCGAACAGGAATAGGGCGCCCGCCAACGAGGCTACGACGCCGCCTGTTCCGCCGGGAATGGCGGAGAGCTTGAAATTGAATTTGGGAAACGGCGGGAGCTTGCCGAAGCGCAGGATCTTGGCGCTCGAAAGGGGTGCTGGATTGGCGGGATGGCGGATTTGTGGAGCAATGGCCGGATGCGGCAGGAAGTGCATGTAGTGGCGCACCAGCGGCTCGGGATCGAAGCCCAGGTACTGGGCATAGATGCCGATCATCTCAAGGGCTTCCACGCGCTGCGGCATGCGCGTCATGTCGCCGAATTCGATGGCCTCGATATGATAGGGATGGATGCCCGTCGCCTCGCCCGCGTCCTCAAGGCTTTCGGCCCGGCGCTCGCGTTCGCGCTGGAGGAACCAGCCTGCTTCGGCTGCGGGATCGATCTCACCGTCGGGCTTTTGCCGAAAGAAACCTTCCGATTCGTCCAGGGTTTCGTCGCCGCCGTAGAGTCCACTCATCGCCATACTCACAGTTAACCGTTTGCTAACGGATTCATCTGCCTAGAGGATGACGGAGAATGGTTAGCGCGAGGTTACAAAACCACGCCATTGCGCTGAGCAAATTCCAGTAATTCTGGACGGATCGAGTGCAGCGGGCTCTTGAGCAGGGGATCCATGAAGGCCCAAAGTTTGGCCTGGTCGAGCGACATGATCATGGCCTTCACCGGACCTATGGCCGAAGGAACCATGGAAATGGAGGTGAGCCCGATGCCGACGAGACCCATGGCTTCGAGCGGCCTGCCGCCCAGTTCGCCGCAGAGCGTCACAGGCTTGCCGTGCTCCGCCGCCTTTTCGACGATCTGGCGCATGGCGCCGAGTGCTGAGGGACTCAAAGCATCATAGCGGCCCGCGAGCTTGGCATTGCCGCGGTCGGAGGCGAACAGGAACTGCACCAGATCATTGGAGCCGATCGAGGCAAAGTCGACCATGGGCAGCAACTGGTCGAGTTGCCAGAGGAGAGAGGGAACCTCGATCATCACGCCGAGCTTGAGGACAGAGGGCAAGGGATGGCCGTGCTTGGCGAGATAGTCTTTTTCCGCTTCCACCACCTCGCGTGTGCGGTGGTATTCCTCCACGTCGGCAATCATCGGGAACATGATTTTCATGGGCAGGCCTCCGCCCGCCATCAGAAGCGCGCGAAGCTGCAAACGGAGCAAGGCCGGCCGGCCAAGCGACATGCGGATCGAGCGCCAGCCCATGGCCGGGTTTTCTTCCTTCGGCTGGCGCAGATAGGGCAGCGACTTGTCGGCGCCGATATCGAGGGTGCGGAACACCACGGGCTTGCCACGGGCCTGCTCGATGATGGTTGAGTAGTGGCGCACCTGAGTGGAGAGCCGGGGAAAGCGCTGGGCCATCATGAAATGCAGTTCGGTGCGATAAAGCCCGATGCCATCGGCGCCGGAGTCATGGAGGTGTGGCAGGTCGACGATTAAGCCTGCATTGATGTTGAGCTCGATTTGAACGCCGTCCTTGCTGACCGACGGCTGGTCGCGGAGCTCGGCGTATTGGGCCTGTTTGCGTGCATAGAACCGCACCTTCTCGGCATAGGCTTTCTGCAGATCGGCCGAGGGGCGGACGAACACTTCGCCGGTGCCGCCGTCAATGACGATGGAGCTGCCGGTATCTACCAGATCGATCAGCCCTTCGGCCTGGCCGATGGCGGGAATGCCGAGTGCCCGCGCCACGATGGCCACGTGGCTGGTCTTGCCGCCTTCTTCCAGGATGACGCCGCGCAGTTTGGTGCGGTCATAGTCCAGAAGTTCGGCAGGGCCCATGTTGCGGGCAACGACGATGGCGTTCTGCGGCAGGTTGCCCCGTGAGGCCGTGGCGATGCCGCCCGTTAGAATGCGCATGAGGCGGTTCGACAGATCGTCGAGATCGTGCATGCGGTCCCGGAGATAGGGATCGGGGGTTCGCATCATGCGGGCGCGGTTGTCGTTGTGCACGCGCTCGACGGCGGCTTCGGCGGTGAGGCCCGTATCGATTGCCTCGCGGAGCCGATTCACCCAACCCTTGTCGTGGGCGAACATGCGGATGGTTTCCAGCACATCGGAATATTCCGTGGCCCGATGAGCGCCGGAGCCATCGACCAGTTCATCGACATGGGCGCGCAAATGATCGACCGCGTCCTCCAGGCGCTTGCGCTCCTTGGGGATGCTTTCGGCGATCATGTTCTCGATGACGACGCGGGGTTCGTGCAGCACCGCATGGCCCAGCGCCACGCCTTCGGCCAGGCTATCGCCCCGGATATGATGGCTGCGGAGGTGGGCGACGTCGGCGGCGACCTCGCTCGTCACATCCTTCAGTTCGCCCGACGCCATGACCTCGGCCAGCACCATGGCCGTGGTCTGGAGGGCTTCTTCCTCCTCCTCGGAATAATGGCGCCGGGTGCGGTTTTGCACCACGAGCACGCCGATGACCGTGCCGCCGCGCATGATGGGCACGCCGAGGAAGGAATTGTAAATTTCCTCGCCGGTCTCGGGCAGATATTTGAACGAGGGATGGTTTTGCGCGTCGGCGAGATTGAGGCTGGTGGCCTCTTCGGCGATGGTGCCAACGAGCCCTTCGCCGATCTTCAGCTTCGACTTGTGGACGGCCTCGCGCTTCAGGCCTTCGGTGGCATAAAGCTCCAGCACATCGCCGGGGCGCATCACATAAATGGAGCAGACTTCGGCAACC
>JACMJT010000255.1 GCA_014380505.1 Hyphomicrobiales bacterium
ACCTGGACATCTACTTTTCCTGGGATAGGTGGGGGCATGTCAATTCTCCACAATATGGCGGCATTTGGTCAACGAAACCAAACCAGCACTGGTTCCGGCCTAGGCAAAAGATTTGGCCGCCGACAACAAAATCCCCCGCCACCATCAAACGCGATTTAGGTCTTTAAACATGCAAGTTTCCTGTTTTATAGCAGGAAAACTGCATAATTCTGTTGGAAAACGCCGATTTAAACCGAAGAGATAAGTTAAGCTATCGACGTAACTGACAAGGACTCTTTTCATGACACTCGCCCCAGAACTCGGTCCCATCGATCGGGCCACCGTCCTTCACCCGTTCACGCAACTCAAGGATTTTGCGTCGGGGGCGCTTGGCGAACCCCGCATCGTGACCAGCGGATCGGGGATTCGCATCAAGGATGCAACGGGGCGCGAATTCATCGATGGCTTCGCCGGGCTCTATTGCGTGAACGTGGGCTATGGTCGCAAGGATGTGGCCGAGGCGATTGCCCGCCAAGCCCACGAGCTCGCCTACTACCACACCTACGCCGCCCACACGAACGAGCCGCTGGTGCGGCTCTCCGAGCGTTTGGTCCGCACGGCGCCTGGAAAAATGAGCAAAGTCTTCTACGGCCTCTCGGGTTCGGATGCCAACGAGACCCAGGCGAAGCTCGTCTGGTATTACAACAATCTCAGGGGCAAGCCCGCCAAGAAGAAGATCATCGCGCGCGAGCGGGGTTATCACGGCTGCTCGGTGATGGCGGGCTCCATGACCGGCATGAGCTTCTATCACGACCACATGGATTTGCCGGTCGCTGGCATCCTCCGCACCGGCGTGCCGCACCATTACTGGGGCGGCGAGCCGGGCGAGACGGAGGAGCAATTCTCAAAGCGCCGCGCCGCCGAGCTTGAGGCACTGATCGTTCGCGAGAATCCCGATACCATCGGCGCTTTCATCGCCGAACCGGTACTCGGCACGGGCGGCATCACGCCGCCCCCCGCCGGTTATTGGCCGGCAATCCAGGCGGTGCTGAAGCGCCACGACATTCTGCTGATCGCCGATGAGGTCATCACCGGCTTCGGGCGCATCGGCACGCCGTTCGGATGCCATAGATATGGCATCGAACCCGATCTCATCACCGTCGCCAAGGGGCTAACGTCCGGTTACGTGCCAATGTCGGCCGCCATCGTCGGCGAGAAAGTCTACAAGGTCATGGAAGAGGGCGCCCCGCGGGTTGGCGCCTTCTCCCATGGCTATACCTATTCCGGCCATCCGCTGGGGGCGGCGGCGGCGAACGCGGTTCTCGATATCGTCGAGCGGGAGGATCTCGCGGGCAATGCCGAGCGTGTCGGTGCGCATTTCCATGAAAGGATGAGGCAAACGTTTGCCCAGCTA
Source organism: Hyphomicrobiales bacterium (assembly GCA_014380505.1). The sequence continues at coordinate 1,394 of JACMJT010000255.1, forward strand.
CCTATCGTGGGTGAAGTCCGTGGCGTAGGCATGCTTGGCGCGGTCGAGTTTGTCGCTGATCGCGGGGCCAAACGGCGGTTCGATGCCTCTCTCAAGGTGGGTGCTCGGGTTTCAAAGGCTTGCCTCGAACGCGGCCTGATCGCGCGTGCCATGCCCCATGGCGATATTCTCGGTTTTGCGCCGCCACTGGTGACGAGCAAATCCGAGGCGGACGAGATGGTCGCCATCGCGGGTGCTGCGGTGCATGCGGTCATGGATGAACTCACCCGCGAGGGCGTCAATCTGGCAGCCTAGGTTCATACAAAATACCGGAGGGCGTCATGAACGTAGGAATTCTCATTTTCCCCGACGTCGAAGTTCTCGATTTTAGCGGACCTTTCGAAGCATTTTCGGTGGCAACGCGCGTGGCCCAGCGGGACCGCAACAAGGATGAAACTTTTTTCAACGCATTTTTCATTGCGCAAACGGAGGATCTGGTGCGGGCGCGATATGGCTTCCTGGTAAGGCCCCATTACGGCTTTGACCGCCATCCGCCCATCGATCTTCTGATCGTGCCCGGCGGAATCGTGGATCAGCCCCGGTCCAGCGCTGAGACAATGGAATGGGTCAAACGAAATGCCCGGTCGGCGCAACTCGTTACTTCGGTGTGCACCGGGGCATTCATCCTCGCCCAAGCGGGCCTTCTGGACGGATTCAAGGCGACAACGCACTGGGAAGATATCGGGGATCTCCGGCGGGAATTTCCGAAAGTGAACGTCGTGGAAAATCAGGCCTGGGTTGATGAGGGACGGGTGGTGACGTCAGCTGGGATTTCCGCTGGGATTGATATGAGCCTGCACCTGGTCGCCCGGCTCCACGACGAGGATCTCGCCCGCGCCGCCGCCCGCCAGATGGTCTATCACTGGCACCATGAAGCGGCGCGCAATTACGAAAAGCAGAGCTTCGCGCGGCGCGCCTGAGAACTGGAGAGGCAATCATGGATGTAAGTCACGAAACTCCTGCCGAGACCGAGAAGCGCCTGCGAGTGGTGATCCGGCGTGCAGAAGTCAAATTCTACGAGGGTGCCTATGCTTTCGCGGAGTCCGCCATATCGGACGGCCCGCCGGCGCTGCACCCGGACGCGCTCGCCGCCATCCGCGACGAAGAGGTTTGGAGCCAGCTCGTGCCGGCGGCTGGGAAGGTTGCGGGTTCAGTGGGCCTTCTGCGTTTCCACTTCCCGGCGGGCGCCGATAACAGCGGTTTCGTTGGCTGGCTCGCCAGTCACATCAAGGCCACGACGGGGAGCGGCATATTCGTGATTTGCGGCCAGAATAGCGGGCGCGGCGGGATTTTCGACTATTGGGGTTTTCCGCTCGAAGTTAAAGATGCCGTCATTGCGGAAGTCGAAAAACTGATGAAAGGGGAGCAATGACACTGCCGTTCAGCAAGAGCGAATTCAAAACGCGAACCGCCAAGGTGCGCCAGCGCATGGGCGAGCAGGGGGTCGATCTCCTCCTCGTGTCCGACCCTGCCAATATCTATTGG
>JACMJT010000256.1 GCA_014380505.1 Hyphomicrobiales bacterium
GAGAACATCTTCCGCATCGCCATTGTCGAATTCATGGACCGGCATAATTTCTGCATCGGCCGGGTGAAGCGGTCCTGCATCCATTTCGTGACGCCGAACGGCCAGATCATCCCGTTCGAAACCTACAACATGTTCTATCGTGACGAGCCGGCTCGGCGGCGGATGGCCGTATCGATGGGCGCGTCGTGAAAATTTTGCTGACCATACTGTGTTGTCTTATGATTCTTTTTTCCGGCGGGTGCCTGGTGGTTTCCAGCGGAGGACCCAGTGAGCTCGCGTTTTTTTCGCTGGCTGTATTGGGATTGAACCTTGCCATCATCGCGACGATGTATGGTTGGACTGGGACGCACAACTATGCGTTTTATATACTCGGCACTATCGACATAATTATAGCGGGAACCGTCCCACTTTTGGCTTGGTGGTTTGGGCTGCTTGATAAGACGACGACCTGGTGGGTGGTGGCGATTGCCGGGAGCTTTGGCCTCAAGGGGCTGCTGAGCTTTCTCGTGCCCAGGCGTCTGTAGATGACCGCGCTCTTTTTCATAGGGCTTCTGTTCCTTGGAGGCGTGCTGTGGCTGCTGCTCGAGCGGCACGAGAGCCGGCGCGCGGCCAACGGGAAGCCTCGCCATTCGGGCCTGCGCCTGATCTTTGCCGCGGCGGCGGGACTCACGGTCCTGTTCTCGGGCGGGTGCAGTCTTCTATTTTTATCTCAAGAGGCAGGCTTCGCCGAATTGGTTCTGCTCATTGGTGGTATTCCCTTCGCCGTGGGCCTTCTCGTGTGGTGGCTGGCCATGCGGCGGCCGGGTCCGGCGCGTCCGGAGCGGGAGTGAACCCGCTTGGGAACCTGATCACCGCTCCGCTGTTCTGAACGCTGCAACCTGGTGTAGTTTCACCACCCAGGCAAAACCGGCGCAGGGCGCAACACGAAGGGACCATCATGGATTTCTGGCAAACCTATTTCTCGTTCGTCCAATCGCCCGAGGGCTGGATCGCCCTGGCGACGCTGGTGGCTATGGAAATCGTACTCGGCATCGACAATCTGATCTTCATCTCGATCCTGTCGAACAAGCTGCCCGAGGCCGACCGGGCGCGGGCGCGGCGGCTGGGCATCGGCGCGGCGCTGATCATGCGTCTCGTGCTGCTGGCGACGATTTCGTGGATCGTGCAGCTCACGCAGCCGGTGTTCACGGCATTCGGCCACGGTTTTTCCTGGCGCGACTTTATCCTCATCGCCGGCGGGCTGTTTCTCGTCTGGAAGGCGACGCGCGAGATCCACCACTCGGTCGATCCCGACGATGGCAAGGAAAGCATGGTCGGCGCCAACGTCGCAACCCTCACCGTGGGTGCCGCGATCTTCCAGATCCTGGTGCTCGATCTTGTTTTCTCGGTCGACTCGATCATCACCGCCGTCGGCATGACGGACCAGATTGCCATCATGTATATCGCCGTCATCGCGGCGGTGTTGGCGATGCTGCTCGCCGCGGATCCGCTGGCGAAGTTCATCCAGGCCAATCCCACCATCGTCATGCTGGCGCTGGGCTTCCTCCTCATGATCGGCATGACGCTGATCGCAGAAGGCATGGGCTTCCATGTGCCGAAGGCATATGTCTACGCCGCCATGGGCTTCTCGGCTTTGGTGGAAGCACTCAACATGCTCGCCCGCCGGGCGCGGAAGCGCAAGGCAGGCGCCGCGCCTACGGAACAAAGCCACCCCTGAGACCTCGGGGTGCGGCGCCGGTCCTTGATTGCGGGACCGGCGCTTCCGGCGGTTTACAGTCAGACGCTTCCCCTCTAGAACCCGCGCCAACTCACTCATTTCGTATCGGAATTCCGGATCATGGCGCGTCAGTTTATTTACCACATGCAGGGCCTGTCGAAAGCCTATGCCGGGGGCAAGAAGGTCCTCGATAATATCCATCTCTCGTTTTACCCGGACGCGAAGATCGGCGTGCTCGGCCCCAATGGCTCGGGCAAATC
>JACMJT010000257.1 GCA_014380505.1 Hyphomicrobiales bacterium
GATGCGACTCGTTCACGGAGTAGAACGCTTTGGTCGATGGGCCCCGTCAGCCCACCATAGCCACGGCCACCTACCAGGTACGCCGCCATCGTCCCAATGCCAGTCATTGATCGCACCAGAGCTCGCTTCGCCCCATTCCGTCCATTCACGGTCCCCTTCATCGGGCCGTAATCGAGACCGATGCCGCTCCCTTCAATGCTCTCGTTGCTGCCATCAGGCATTTCGAGCGCTGTGAAGCGAAGGCCGACCTGCCCATTCTGATTGGCTTGCGCTAAGTGTCCTATGGCTTTCGTGCCCGCCGGAATGACAATCCGCCCATCTCGCTCGTAGTTGTACTCGATCACTGCAATTACCGGCGTTTTGACTACGCTAGTGACTGCAGTTTGCAGTCTTGCCACGAGCCGGCTGCCGGTCGGCAGTAGCGTCGAAATCACCCTTTGCTCAGTGAATGTCGGTCGAGTTATTGACTGGCTGCCATTTGTCGCCGTTGCTGAAGTCGTATTTCGTACAAATACCAGGGAGGGTTTCTTAAGGCCTTCGGACTCGTTCGCCGGTTGCGCGACTTGTGCGGCTGCGCTGGTCACTGGTGGAGGCGGCGGCTGGGGAGGTGGAGTGTAGGCGTAGTTGTTCTGACGGCGGTACGCTTCAAGGGCTGGATCATTCACGGGAGGGACTTGGTTCAGCGCATGCTCATTTGAAGTTGGCTGCGGCTGCTGCCCATTCCCCGTGTTCGCGCGCCGGGAAGTGGCTAGAATATCGTCTGGACTGAGTTGCTCCCCATTTTGGTCGCCGGGGCTTTGGTCGGCATTCAGAAGCGGGATCGTAGACCCCGAACTCCCCGCCTGCTGCGCTGCGCTTTCGGGTCTGCCTAAACTGGGCCTCGTCCGCCGGTCCTGGGCGCGCTTTTCTGCGCTTGATGTGGAGAACAAAGCGAGGAACGCGAAGCCACACAACACCACGGCGGTGGCGAGGACGAGGAAGGCCTTGCTCCTATCCATGTTGTTTTGTCCACGAGGAGTGATCTCAGTACGCTTGGGCCTGCTCCGCTCCTCCTTGATCCGGCGCCAGATTTGTTGAACGATCCCGGTGGAAGGTGCCGGCGCCTCTGCTGACGCTACCTCCTCATCAGAGTCGGATCTTTTCACTCTTGTGGTAATCGTCGGGTCGTCTTGGAGGGGTATCTCTCGCTCTTGCCTCTCATCTTGAATGGGTTTATCGGGCGTCATAGGTCACCTCGCGGAAACTGCTAATGCCAAAACCAATCGGAGCCAAAGCCGGGCGATCTACCGCCCCTGACTCAGCGATCTGAAGGAACAACGTCTCTGTCGACTGCTTGAAAGACGGTCGCTGGAACACCAGCACGCCATCGGCTCGCTCACCCGGGCCGATCCGGCGTCGGCTCATCCGGAAATCTGTCACGGCCAACTGCTCGGACGTCGACCAACGTGATTTGCGAATGATCTTCCCGCTCTTCTTTATTCCGCCGAGCTGAATCTGCGGTGGCATCAATTCCACCGGATGGTCTTGAACGTTCACGGCCGAGAACAAAACCACCACCTCACTGCCCTGATCGATCACCTCGCTCACTCCGGTCCTAATCAGTTCCTTTGCCGGCGGTGACACTCCTGGTTTCTGTCCGTAGAGGGTGGGTAATGGTGCCCGCCGTTGACGGTCGAGGAGGTCATCGAGAGCGGTGCGGTCTGCCTTGGTTAAATTTGCGGGACCCTGCGGCCCTGGCGGATTAGAAGCGGAAGGCACAACAACTTTGCTGCTGACAGCTATGGTTTGCGGGACCACCACCGATGGAGAGTCTGTCGGTTGAATGATGAACTGGCCCACCGGCTTGTACCGCATCAAGAAGTCTACGGCGGGTTGTCCTTTCTCTTCCGTTTCGCCACGGCTGATCAGAAGCAAGCTCGTCTGTAAGCCGCGAGTCGACGATATGAGCAGGTTGCTCTGTGCCCCCTTTGTGGTGATCGGCTTAACGAACACCAGATTCGGTTCGCGATCGGAATGCTCTGCCGAGAACGAAGCCGGGTCGCCAATCACTACCGAGTTGATCGGCTCTGGCATCCGGATCGCCGTCACAAAACGCGGCGCGAGAAAGACGGTGGTCAC
>JACMJT010000026.1 GCA_014380505.1 Hyphomicrobiales bacterium
AGGGCCGCCATGGCATAGATGCCCGCATCGCCGGAGCAGACGAGGGCCACCTGCTTGCCTTGTTTCGCAAGCTCGATGGCGTGGCGGACGCGGTCTTCTTCGCCGCCGAGAGGGAAGCGGTGTTCAGTCTGGTCCCGCTTCAGGTCGGCAACAAGATCGAGATAGAGACCGTAGCCCACCCAGTCGGTCGTGTTTTGAAGTGCCTGAGTAGCTGCGGGGCTCCGCGTAAGCCCGCTGCCGGGGCCGATGCCCACAACACTCAGAACCCCACGGGTCTTGCCGCGCAATTCAAGTATGGGCACAGGGCTGCGGGCAATGGCGCAGGTTGCGCGCTTGCTTTTTGTTTTGACGACGATCAATTCCGCATCGGGTCCGGCAGCGGCCAACGCGGCGGCTTCTGCCACGCCGGGGGTGCCAACTTCCGCCATCACGTAGTCCGAGGGTGTTTTCAGTTTTGGAGCGAATGCATTCAGCTCTTCGGCGGAGAAGAACCGCACATTGCACAGCGCATCAATGGCTGGCTCATCCTCTTTCAGGTCGATGGAGGCAAAGCCTGCGACGGACTGAATGGAAAGATTGTTGGCTTTCAAAGTGTTTTCCACGAGGCCGGAAACTTCCTGAGGGGAGGTTCCGCGTTCGCAGCCAACGCCAATGGTGAGCGTGTGTGGGTGATAGACAATGTGAGTGGGGCCACCCTTCGCAACGTATTCGGTTGTTTCCACGCGCACTTCACCGCCTGCAAGTTTTGTCGCGGTAGCGGATTTCATGTCTTCGGGATTGGCAAGCGTATAGCCTTCGCGGGGTTCATCGAAGGCTGAACCGAAGCGTACTTCGCTTGCCGTCGTGATGGCTGCATGGCCGCCGGTGATTTTTGCGATTTGTGCCGCAAGTGTATTGGCGCCGTGATGGCCGCCGAGGAGGGGGACGATGGAGGAGCTATCCTCGGCAACGGCGATGACCGGCGGCTCACTTCGCTTGTCGCTGAGATGGGGTGCGATGGCGCGGATGAGGATGCCGCTGGCGCAGAGGCCGATGATAGTTTGGCCTTGCTTGAAGAGTTGGGCGAGATGGGCCGTCGCCTTGACGTATGAGACATCGCCACCCCCCACGCAATCGGGTCTATGGATTTCGCCATTCAGTCCGGCCTTGAGTTTCTGGGCGAGCGGCAATGCGGAAATACCCAGAATGAAAATGACGGGCTTCACCATGACTCGCTGCCCGTGTAGACCAGAATGGTGGTGAAGTAGGGCAGGCTGTCGCCGTCCACGTCCTCTACCTTGCGGATGCGTTCGTTGGGCCGCGTGGCGTTTTCGATGACCGTGGCTTTTGATATCAGATCGAGCGCCGACAGGATGTTTTTGATCTTGCCGAAGTGGCGGCCCACCTTGATGATGGCGGTGGACTGGGCGGTGAGCAGTTCTTCGCGCAGGCGGTCTGCTTCCAATGTTGCGGGCAGGACTTTCAGCACATCGTTGCGGGCCGAGAGTGGGCGCCCCATACGGGCCGCTGCCGCGGTGATGGAGGAGACGCCGGGCACCACGATGGTTTCAAAGCGGTCAGCAAGCCTCGCAAAGATATACATGAAGCTGCCGTAGAAGAAGGGATCGCCTTCGCAGAGCATGGCGACATCGCGGCCTGCCTTCAAATGTTCGGTGATGGCGGCGGCACCCTTGTCATAGGCTTCCTGGGCCGGTTCGCGCTCGGTGCGCAT
>JACMJT010000258.1 GCA_014380505.1 Hyphomicrobiales bacterium
GCAACTGCTGTATAAAGTTTTTTCATCGCGCGTACTCCCTGTCAGGGCGCGCACGATGTCACGCTGGTTTGCAACTCGCAAGCCACTTGAATGCTCACGTCATTTCCGGGCCGTCTTTACCATCATCCCGGCAATTTCCTTCAACAGCTTTGCAGCCACGGTCGCGGTTATATTGGAGATGTCGCACCGGGGCTTATACTCAACAATGTCGGCGGCCACGATCGGTTGATCGATGGTATGAATCAGATTGATCACCTGACGGGTCGATAGCCCGCCAGGCTCCCTGTACGACACCCCGGGTGCGAAGGCCGGATCCAGCGCGTCGATGTCCATGGAAATGTATACGGGCGTCGTTATATCGAGCCGGAGATCCTCACCGCAGCGGCCAGCCTCGATAACCTCGACCCCGAAACGCTTGAACTGGTCGCGATGATGACCGTTGATGGTGCGCAGTCCCACCTGAATCAAACGATCTACAAGCCGCTCTTCCATGATCCGGGCAAAGGACGACGTTTGCGAGCGCGGGTTTCCCTCGTAGACGTGATAAATATCGGGATGCGCGTCGATATGAAGGATGGTCAGCTTGGGGTGACGCCGGCTTACCGCGCGCATGATCGGATGCGTGATGGCATGGTCACCGCCGAGGCAAATCAATGGATCGCCCGGCTCCATCGCGCGCCCCACACTCTGCTCGATGAGATCCCACGGATCGGAGCCACTATCGAACTGGATGTCGCCATGATCCACGATTGTGCCCGCAGCGCCCAAATCGATGCCCGTTTCACTCCACATGCTATGGGCGTCCGAGTGCAGGTCGGCTCGGATAAGTGCTGGCGCTTCAGCGGCGCCTTTCATGAAATGGGAGTTATCGTCGTGAGGAATTCCTAAAAGGGAAATTCTGACCAATTTTCGGTGTCCTGCCTCATATCAATGGATCGCTATTTGCCATCGGATGTGGCCAGCTTGCAACTCGCAAGGGCGCGGCGAGTGAATCGGTTCGAGTTCAGACTCGCTTGCCGAACGTGACGGGCCCGCCTTGTCTGCCCGCCTGTGGCGTTGAGCCATAAGCAGAACCAGCGAAGGGCTGATTGTGTTTGGCTGCCGCCTCCATCATTTTTGCAAGCACTTCCGGCCTCAGCTCGCTTCCACTATTGGCGGCTGAAGAGACGCGTGTCCTGGATCCGCCGGCAAATCGCATCAGCCTGCGTACGAGCCCCAAGAGGATGACCAGAACGCCAAAACAAAAAAGGCCAATAAAAAGGAAGCTGCTCAAGGGCCTGGACGGCACTGGCGGAAGCTTGTCGAGACCGCCTATCGTTATCAGCATATTCAGTTGAGTCTCAGTAAGCGGCAGGTAAGTTTTTGTACTTCCGATATGGCCAACCCACTCTCCCCCGGACAGACGGTTGAACTTGTAGCCCAGGTCCACATATTTGCCATCCGGCCGATGCAATGCCTCGATATCCGGAAGGTCCTTGACCAGAACGAGGGATTCGCCGCCGATGCCGCCAAAGCGCCGGCCCGCGAAGGCGTCTTGCGAACCCAGGCACAAAACGAGCGTGGCGACAGACAAGCCGATTTTTAGAGCGCGCATGGAATTCCCCCAAATTTCAATCGCCCGCAATCTGGCAGACACGATTTGAAATTCCCTCAAATTAAATTTGAAAAATTTAACGATCTGACGCGGGCGCGGATTTTGTTGAGAAGGTGAATGCCCGCTTTATTCGTCATAGGGCTTCCCCTAGACTTGGCGACCATGCGGTTCCCGCCTTCATTTCTCGACGACATCCGTGGCCGCGTGCCGATCTCCTCCGTGGTCGGGCGCAAGGTGGCGTGGGACCGGCGCAAGACCAATCCGGGCAAGGGCGATTTCTGGGCCTGCTGCCCCTTCCATGGCGAGAAGACGCCGTCGTTCCATGTGGAGGACCGCAAGGGCCGCTATCATTGTTTCGGCTGCAAGGTGTCGGGCGACATCTTCACTTTCCTCGTCGAAAAAGAGGGCATGAAATTCCCCGAGGCGGTGGAGCGGCTTGCCATGGAGGCCGGGCTGCCCATGCCGCAGCTTACCGAAGCTGACGTCAGGCGCGAGGAACAGCGCGCAAGCCTTTATGATATCGTGGAAATCGCTGCCGCATTCTTCGAGGCGGAATTGCAGGCGGCCAAGGGCGCCAAGGCGCGCGGTTATCTGGCGGACCGGCAGCTTTCACCGGCGATTCAGAAGGAGTTCCGCCTGGGCTATGGGCCTGACGACCGCTCGGCGCTGCGTAGCCATCTGGCCTCCAGGAACATCACAGTTGAACAAATGGCCGAGGCGGGGCTGGTGATCGCTGGACCTGAAATTCCGGTGGCCTATGACCGCTTCCGCGACCGGGTGATGTTTCCCATTCGCGATCCCAGGGGACGGGTCATAGCCTTCGGCGGCCGGGCCCTCAGCCAAGACGCTCCCGCCAAATATCTCAATTCGCCGGAAACACCGCTTTTTCACAAGGGCAGCGTTCTCTACAATCTCGACAAGGCGCGAGCGCCCGCCCACGAAAAGGGCGCCATCATCGCGGTGGAGGGCTATATCGACGTAATAGCCATGCACCGGGCTGGCCTGCCCCATGCCGTGGCCCCCCTCGGCACCGCCCTTACCGAAGATCAGCTCGCCCTTTTGTGGCGCGTGGCGCCCGAACCCGTCCTGTGTTTTGATGGCGACAGTGCCGGCCTCAAGGCCGCCCACCGGGCCCTTGATCTGGCCCTGCCGCTGCTCAAGCCCGGCCACTCGCTCAAATTCGCA
>JACMJT010000259.1 GCA_014380505.1 Hyphomicrobiales bacterium
GCCGCCGGAGAAGCCCGAGGACATGGCCCTGGTGGCGCGGGCGACATCGATTCCCGTTGCCACCGGCGAACGCCTCACCACCAAGTATGAATTTGCCCGTGTGCTGGAATGCCGCGCCGCCTCGATCCTGCAAATGGCGCTGGGCCGTGTCGGCGGCATCATGGAAGCCAAGAAGATCGCCGCCATGGCCGAAAGCTATTACGCACAAATCGCGCCCCACCTTTACGCGGGGCCGGTGGAGGGTGCGGCCAACATCCACTTCGCGGCATCGCTGCCCAACTTCCTCATTCTTGAATCGATCGAGACCTGGGGCGGCTTTCACTCACAGATCCTCAAAAAGCCCATGGGCTGGCAAGAGGGCTATGTGATCTTGCCGACGGAGCCTGGCCTTGGCATCGAACTCAACGAGGAGGTGGCGCTGGCCAATCCCTACACAGGCACCAAGCTGCACCTCGAAATGACCAACCATCCGGTGCGCTGACATGCGCTACGGCTATATCGGTCTCGGCAATCTCGGCGGTCATCTTGCTGCAAGTCTGTTGCGTGGGGGCTTCGACGTCACCGTCCACGACATCGACCGCAAACTGGCGGACCGCCATGTGAAGGCCGGTGCCAAATGGGCCGGCACGCCCAAGGCGCTCGCTGAAAACGTCGATTGCATCATCACCTGCCTGCCCTCCCCCGCCGTATCGGAGGCGGTGCTCAACCAGTTCCTTGAAGGCGTGAAGCCCGGTTCCACATGGATTGAAATGTCGACCCTGGGCCGCGATGAAATCCAGCGCCTTGCGAAAATCGCTGAGGCCAAAGGCGTGCGCGCGATGGAATGCCCGGTGACGGGCGGCGTCCATCTGGCGGCCCAAGGCAAGATCACCGTGCTTGCCGGCGGCGATACGGACCTGTTCGAACTGCACAAGCCAGCGCTACAGGCCATGGGCGGCCAGCTCTTTCACATGGGGCCGCTGGGCTCCGCCGCCATCATCAAGGTCATCACCAACATGCTGGCCTTCATTCATCTCCTGGCCGACGGCGAGGCGCTGATGCTGGCCAAGCGCGGCGGCCTCGATCTGGCGCAATCCTGGGCCGCCATCAAGGCCTCAAGCGGCACCAGCTTTGTGCATGAAACCGAGGGCCAGCTTATTCTCAACGGCAGTTATGACATTGCCTTCACCATGGATCTGGCGCTGAAGGACCTGGGCTTTGCCATGAATTTCGGCAAGGAGTTCGGCGTGCCGCTTGGTCTCGCCAGCCTCGCCAATGAAACTTTTATCAAGGGCAGAGCGGCCTATGGCGGGCGCGCGCAATCCACGCAGATCGTCAAGCTGTTGGAAGATGCGCTGGAAACGCCGCTCCGCGCGCCGGGCTTTCCTGCTCGATTGGAGTAGAAGAACCCTAATTCTCTCCATCACCGGCCTTGAGCCGGTGATGGAGAGAAAATGATAACCGCGCCTCGAATAAGATGCGGCCCCGGAGGTGATGTGCCTCGCGGGGCCTATCCGTGCATCTTGCACTTTGCCCGGCTGGCGGGCCTTGTATCTACCGCGCAAAGCGCGGTCTCTTTGCAGGTGGTATGCGAAATGCCAACTGACCGTTACGCAACTGGTTCAGCCGGCCAGGCATACGTCGGGGGCATCAGTGTTCGAGACCTCTCTGCGTTGTATGATTTAAACATGGCCTCGCCTCCAACACCGGTCAAATCACCTTTTGGGTCAGGCTGGCTCACGTATCGGGTCAGCGAAGGAACCTTGCGAATCGGCCGGTATCGCGGTTTATGGTTTCGGGGGACTTCATGCCATCAGTTAGATCCAATAGGTGGGTTGCCGACGCGACGGACACGTTTACCTCGCCCACCATGCCATCCACCAACAAACTGATTGCCGAAGCCATCGGCACATTTGCCCTGGTTTCCGCGGTGGTGGGTGCCGCTCTTGTATCGGGCAACTCGGCAGGCCTCGGCGTGGCGCTCGCTATCGGCTTTACCGTCATGGCCATGGCCTATGCGGTTGGCCCAATTTCCGGCGGCCATTTCAATCCGGCGGTGACGCTGGGCCTTGCCGCCGCGGGCCGCTTCGACAACAGGCAGATCCTGCCCTATTGGGCGGCACAGGTGGCGGGTGGCGTACTGGCGGCGATTTTCTTTGCCATCGTCTACAAGCTCAAGGGCGGAGACTTGCCCGCGGGTTTTGCCTCCAACGGGTATGGCGAGCATTCGGGCGGCGGCTTTCCGCTGAGCTCCGCGCTGCTTATGGAAATGGTGCAGACCGCACTTTTCATCTTCGTCATTGCAAGGGTCACGCGCTCCAACGGGGCCGGCGTCATGGCGCCCGTTGCCATCGGCCTGATGCTTGCCGCCATGCACATCATGAGCATCCCCGCGGCCAACACATCGCTTAACCCGGCGCGCTCCATCGCCACGGCGGTGGTGGAACGGGGCTGGGCGCTCGCCCAACTCTGGCTGTTTATCTTGGCACCGCTCATTGGCGGTGTCCTCGGCGGGCTTCTCGACAAGTTTCTTGGCGACCGTAAGTAACCTCCCTTGTGTACTGACTGGGGCGGGCAGCAATGTCCGCCCCTCTTTCTTTCTTAAGCGTAATCCCGCCCATAATTGACTTCCGCGCCGAAACTCCCTATCTGCAAGTTCAATTCCGGCGCCCCCGGATCAGGCGAGAATGCCCCGGGCGCCCCCATAAATTCCCAATCGCCAGAACGGTCTATCAACACTAAATGAACTTCTCCGAGCTCGGTTTGAGTCCCAAAGTCCTCGAGGCGGTCACCGCCGCAGGATATACCACGCCCACCGCCATTCAGGCCCAGGCCATCCCCCACGCGCTGCAACGGAAAGACGTCATGGGCCTCGCCCAAACGGGTTCCGGCAAGACCGCGGCCTTCGTGCTGCCTATGCTCACCATGCTGGAAAAAGGCCGCGCCCGCGCCCGCATGCCGCGCACCCTCATCCTGGAGCCCACGCGCGAACTCGCGGCCCAGGTGCAGGAAGCCTTCGAAACTCTGGGCAAATTGCACAATCTCTCCGTGGCGCTCCTGATCGGCGGCGTCGCCTTCGAACCCCAGGCGCTGAAGATCGACCGGGGTGCTGATGTGGTGATCGCCACGCCGGGCCGCCTGCTCGATCATTTCGAGCGCGGCCGCCTGCTCCTCACCGGCATCGAGATGCTGGTGATCGACGAGGCCGACCGCATGCTCGACATGGGCTTCATCCCGGATATCGAGCGCATCTGCAAGCTGCTGCCCTTCACGCGGCAGACGCTGTTCTTCTCCGCCACCATGCCCGCCGAAATCCAGCGCCTCACCAACCAGTTCCTGCACAACCCGGAACGGATTGAAGCCTCGGCCCGCTCCTCCACGGTTGAAACTGTCGAACAGCGCTTCGTCGAGGTGCCCCACGATCCCAAGCTGAAACGCGAAGCGCTCCGCGCCTTGATCCGCACACAGACGAATGTCAAGAATGCCATCGTCTTCGCCAACCGCAAGACCACGGTGGCGCTGCTGGAGAAGTCGCTCAAGCGCCACGGCTTCAACGCCGGCGCTCTCCACGGCGACATGGACCAGTCCGCCCGCCTCAAGACGCTGCTCGCCTTCCGCAACAACGAGATCACCTATCTGATCGCCTCCGACGTGGCCGCCCGCGGCCTCGACATTCCCGACGTCAGCCACATCTTCAACTTCGACGTGCCGATCCATGCCGAGGATTACGTCCACCGCATCGGCCGCACGGCCCGCGCGGGGCGCGAAGGCCACGCCTTCACCATGGCCACGCGCGAGGAAGCCAAGCACATCAAGGCCATCGAAAGCCTGATCAAGATGGACATCGAGTGGTTCGATGCCGGCGTGGTTGTGCCTGACACCGCCGAGGCCCCCCGCGAAAAGCGCGAGCGCAGCCCCCGACGCGGCGCCAAGCCCCACGAAGCGAAAGTCGCGCAGCGGAGCGAAGCAAACCCAGCCGAAATTCGCGCCGAAGCTCCACGCGCTGAACCAAAGCCCGAGCGTTCACACCCTCCCCGCCGCTCCCACGAATCTCAACCGCAACGGGATCGCAGCTCCAATCACGGCCGCTCCCTCCCCGACGCCCCAGAATCACGCGGCTTCCACAAAGACAACATGCCGGCGTTTCTGAGCAGGCCAGTTAAGGTGGGGTAATCGACTTTAGTGCAAAATTGATTCAGCGAACTCTATTTGCTTCCAGTAAATTCTTACAACCTCGTTCGCTTGGCTGTGGTCGATCCTAAAATCCCAATCAATCGTCTGAATGAGACCACCAAGTGGGGTTTTTGGGTCGCGCTGCTCTTCAAGGGTACCCATCAAAAAAATCTGAAGAATTTGGTCATAATAGGCGCGGTTGTTAGAGCGACCATTCTTCCTCGTTTCATTGGATCCAAAGCCAAGAAAGCGCGCAAGTTCGACGAAGAACTGCGGATCATCATCTATAAGCGGCCAACGCGAGAAGCCAGCCTCTCGTGCAATGCACATTCCTGTTAGAAGCGGCGCTATATGCGTTTTTGGATAACCGCGAACTACAAAATTCATAACCGAAAATGCCTGCGCCTGGGCTCGTAAGCTCAAACCGACCTGCTTTGAATACA
>JACMJT010000260.1 GCA_014380505.1 Hyphomicrobiales bacterium
ACTTTCTGGAACGCGGGAATGGCCATCGCGGCCAGAAGGCCGATGATGACCACGACGATCATGATTTCTACGAGCGTGAAGCCCTTGTTGGAACGTGTATTCATTTTATTTGGGTTATTTCTATTATGTTCGCCCACGAATTGTGAGCGGGTTCCATCAGACGAAACTCCTAGTGGCATGACAATAGATAATGTCATAAAGAATGCGTAAAACAAACCGCGATTACCCGCAAAAATTGATCGGCAAAGCGCTTGCCTGAAATAGTTTACAAAAAAAGCCGCCCGGTGAAGGGCGGCTTGAAATGACCTCGGCCTGTGATCAGGGCGAGTAGGTGATCGTGCGCAGACCGGCCACACCCGTGATCGTGATCGTGATACCCTGGGTGAACTGGGTCGGATAGCCTTCGCCAGCGACGGTGTTGAGCGCCTTCACATAATTGGTGGCGCCAATCAGGTTGCCCTGGGGTACGGCGGAACCGCCGTATTCCAGATAATACTGGTCGGCCGCGGCCGACAGCTGGCGGGCGTTGTTCAGCACGGCCTTGTCTTGCGAGGCCTGGCGAACCTTCTGGAACGCGGGAATGGCCATCGCGGCCAGAAGGCCGATGATGACCACGACGATCATGATTTCTACGAGCGTGAAGCCCTTGTTGGAACGTGTATTCATTTATTATTGGGTATGGTTTGACCTAAATTAGTTCGGCCAGTTCAAGGGATCTCAACAGGTTCTTGAGTCGTGGCAAATTGATTTTGGCGGAAAGGCCGGTCGGAGCGGGGGTCGGCGCCTATCGCGCGACGCCCATTAAGTCCCCTCCTTGAGATAACGGGCGATGGGGACGTCGGTTGCGTCCTTCCACAATAGCTCCATCCGGTACTTGTCCCGATTTTCCGCGGTGAACAAATGCACCATGACTTCGAAGGCATCGACCACCATCCAGCCGCTGCCTTTGGTGGTGTCCATGCCAAGAATCCTTACCTTCTGGTCATCAAGAACCTTCTCCAGTTCGATCCGGAGCGCGCGCAGGTGCGGCTCGGAATTGCCGTTGGCCAGCACCAGGTAGTCGGTGATGCTGGATTGCTTGCTGACGTCGAGCACGCGCAGGTCCTCCGCCTTCTTCGCATCCAGCGCCTGCACCACGGATTTCAACAGTTGGAGGGTTGGATTCGCCTTGCGGGCGGGTTTGGCGGGTTTGCCGGCTTTGCGCGTGGTCTTGGGCTTCGTCATTTCAGCGATACAGTTGTTTGCTTTCGATATAGGCGATTACTTTCTGGGGGCAGAAATAGTGCAAAGACAAGCCGGCGCGCACCCGCGAGCGCAGCTCGCTTGAACTGATCTCGATCAGGTGGCCGTCGCACCGGTGCAGCCGCAGGCCAGGGATGTCCGTGTGCGGCTTGGTCGGGTGGCGCGGACGCTCCAGGAAGATGAATTCCACGAGCCGGGCCAGTTCGCCGATATCCTTCCATTGGTGCAGCAAGGGCAACTGGTCGCCACCGATGATCCACGACAGGTCATCGTGCGGAAACTGCGTCCGGAAATGCCGGACGGAATCAATGGTGTAGCTCACCCCGCCCTTTTTCAGCTCGTAGTCGGCAATCTCCAGACGCTGGTCCCACTCACAGGCGGCCTGCAACATCGCCAGCCGATCCGCGATGGAGGATTGCACATCACTGGGCTTGAGGGGGGCCTGGGCCGCCGGGACCAGAAACAGGCGGTCAAACTTGTATTGCTCGTAGACATCCTGCGCGGCGATCAGGTGACCGAAATGGACCGGATCGAAACTGCCGCCCAAAAAACCGATTTTCATGCGCGCAAGCGAACTGCTCCGCGGGACCGCGGCCGGGAGAACGGCATGGGGAAGACTCTTGCCACGCGCCCCACTTCATTCCGCAATCCCTATTCAGCAATCCCAAACCTCGCCCGGGTGGCGGAATTGGTATACGCATCGGACTTAAAATCCGTGGCCTGAAAAGGAGTGTGGGTTCGAGTCCCACCCCGGGCACCCGCCTGCGCCGCGCCACGCGCGCGCCAAGGCCGCCGTCCGTAGGCCTGGCGACGGACGGCGTTTCACTTGCGATGCGGCCCGAGCGGCTACGGCTGGCAGGCCAGCCTCGA
>JACMJT010000261.1 GCA_014380505.1 Hyphomicrobiales bacterium
AAAAACCAATCCCTTCTGATGATAGCGGCGGCTGGCGCCGCTGTGATCGGCGTGCTGGCGGTGATGCAGATGGGCCTGCCCGGAACGGGCATGGATCATTCCACCATGGCTACCAGTGCGGCATCCGGCTCGACCGCGGCTTATGAGAGCGCCATGGACGGCATGATGAAAAACATGAAAATGACCTACACTGGCAATGCCGATGTTGATTTCGTCCAGGGCATGATTCCCCATCATCAGGGCGCCATCGAAATGGCGAAAGTTGAACGTCAGTTCGGCAAGGATCCGGAAATACTGAAGCTCGCGGAGAACATCGTCAAAGCCCAGGAGAGCGAGATCGCCACGATGAATACGTGGCTGGAAAAAAATGCTGCAACCGCCGCCACATCCGATTCCGCTTCAACCAAAGCCTACGAAACAGCCATGGCCGGCATGATGACAAACATGAAAATGACCAATACCGGGGACGCCGACGTCGATCTCGTGAAAGGCATGATCCCCCACCATCAGGGCGCAATCGATATGGCCAAAGTGGTTCTGCAGTATGGCAAGGATCCTGAAATCAGGACTCTCGCCGAAGCCATCGTCAAGGATCAGGAAGGCGAGATCGCATTCATGAACGAGTGGCTCGCGAAGAAGGGCTTATCCGTCATCGAACCCGCACAGCGCAACACCCATGCGAGCCACGAACAGCGGGGTTCCGCCTATGCAGGCTGGCAATCGCGGACCATCAAGGCGCTATCGGGAGAAGATATCGCCAACCTCGAGGCGGGCCGGGGCATGGGCCTGGCGCTGGCGGCGGAATTGAACGGCTATCCAGGGCCCGTTCACGTGCTCGATTTTACCAAAGAGCTCGCTCTGACAGCGGAGCAGACGTCGCGAACCGCGCAACTCTTTGAACAGATGAAAGCGGAGACTATCCCGATCGGCAAGCGGATCATCGAAGAGGAGGCAGCGCTCGACCGTCTCTTCGCCGGCAGAACAATCAGCCCCCCTGCGCTTGCCGATGCGACGCAAAGGATCGGTTTGGCGCAAGGCGAACTGCGCGTGGCGCATCTTCGCTATCACCTGGAGATGGCCGAACTCCTTTCTCCCGGGCAGATCGGCCGCTATGCCGAGTTAAGAGGATACGGAGCACAGGCCCGGCCAAACTGATTCCGGATTGCTATCGAGTAAGTTCGAACAGAGCGATTGACGTCAAGGCTGCTCCCGCAACGGCATCGAGCACTCGCGAAACTTGCGCAAAGGCCGCTTCATGGCGATCAAGCAAGTGAACGAGTGAGCCGCGGGCAACCGCACACACCAAAGCGATCGCGCCGAGGACTACGGCAACGCCCGACAGCATCGAGACTGAGAACGCCAATCCAGCCTCGGGTACGCCTCGTGACAATGCAAAGCTCATTACGAAGAATGTCAGCGGACAAGGGATAAGGCCAGCCATGATCCCCACGGCAACGCCCTCGCCATGAATGTGCGGCTTCCTTCGGATCGCCCGGAAGATAAGCCACAGGCCAATCGCCGCCAGCATCATGCGGCTTGTCAGTTCAAGTACCGGTGCCCGTCCAGCGCCTACCAGCGTGCGCGTCACCAATGAGTTCGCGATGACGGCAAGAACCACAGCCGAACTAACGTGTGTCACGGAGAGTGCCAAGGACATGAGAAGCGCGCGCGCCGGTTTCAGGCCGGAGCCAAGGACATAGGCGGCCAGAACCGACTTGCTGTGTCCCGGCGTCATCGCATGTGCCGCTCCAAAGACAATTCCGAAAGGAAGCATAGCCAGCAATGTCATCCAGTCCCCGGTATCCGAGAATGTGGCAATGTCCGCAGACAGGACGGCGTAAATACTGCGCTGGACATCGACCAGAAATTCGAACATCTGCCTCTAGCCGTGCCCGTGCCGATGGTGCAAATCGGGATAATGGGGATGCTGGTGCCGGATCGGCCTGTGCCGGTGGCGATGCGAATGCGGTTCGGTCACTTCGCCATCGTGGCCATGATCATGGTGCTCGTCATGCAGGTGAAGATGATCATGCTCCAGTTCCTCATGGACATGTTCATGCTCGTGCCGCTCGGCGAGGTGGAGCGCCAGGCCGATCGCCATGAGCGCGCCGGCAATCAGAAGCTGCGCCGTCACAGGCTCTTGCAGCAGCAGGATAGCGAGAAGTGCGCCAACGAATGGCGCCAGTGAAAAATACGCTCCGGTTCGCGCCGTGCCGAGGTGTCGGAGACCGAGCATGAACATCACCAGGCTGACACCGATGCCGAAAAAACCGACAACTCCGCCTGCCGCAAGAAGGCTGGCGGATGGAACGGTGGCACCCAGACCGAATGCAAGAGCCAGATTGGTACCGCCCGCAAACAAGCCCTTGATCATGGCGATCTGAACCGGATCGGCGGAGGAAAGCTTGCGTGTGAGATTGTTGTCGATACCCCAGGCAAGACACGCTGCGGCAATCAACAGTCCGCCACTATCGAAAGTTATCCCTGTGCCATTCCACGTGAGAACTACCGCACCCGAAAGAATGGCCGCTGCGCCGATCAGCAGGCGCCGGTCGACGTTTTCCCGGAATACCAGCCAAGCGATGCCCATGGTCGCCAGCCCTTCAAGGTTGAGCAACAGCGCGCCTTGGCCGGCGGTTGTGCGCGCGAGTCCGAACATCAACAAGAGAGGCCCGATCATGCCGCCGATAACGACCACGGCGCCAAGCCATGGGTAATCCACCCGCGATAGGGAAGTCTCAGCCGTTCGGACCCCGAAGACGTTGCGGACCGACCTCGCTGCAAGCAGGCCGAGGCCAGCGCCGAAGTAAAGGATTCCCGCAAGCATCCAGGGATCGATCGATTCGAGCAAGTATTTGGACAGAGGTGTCGATGCACCGAAAAGGATT
>JACMJT010000262.1 GCA_014380505.1 Hyphomicrobiales bacterium
ACGAGGCGCCATATGAAAGCCACACCCGCATCGACTGGGGATCAATACGAACTTGGACTATACGAGATTCGCATCAAGGGACACCTGGATGACAAATGGGCCGACTGGTTTGAAGGCCTGACCATCACGCGAGCAGACAACGGCGAGACGCTCCTCCGTGGTCCCGTGGTCGATCAGGCGGCGCTGCATGGTGTGCTCAGGAAAGTGCGTGATCTCGGCCTGCCACTGCTTTCGGTCGTTCAGGTGGAACGCAAACAGGCGAACGGGCCGGATGGCAACACGGGGACTGATGACAATCGTTCGAACAAGGAGACAAACGCATGAACACCAAGAACCTCATCCGTTGGGCTGGTCTCTCAGCGATGGTGGCAGGGATCTGTTTCGTGGTGGTTGGGCTGCTCCACCCGCCGAATATTCTTTCGTCAGTATCCACCACCCGATGGGTCATCGTCCACGCCGTGGCTATCGCTATGTCGTTGTTCGGCCTGCCTGGTATCACCGGCGTCTATGCCCGGCAAGCGCACGCGGCCGGGTGGCTGGGCCTGGCCGGCTACCTCCTATTTAGCCTCTGGCTAGTGCTCATCTTCGCCTTTACCTTCTTCGAAGTGTTTGTTTTGCCGCTGTTGGCGACCACGGCGCCGACATTTGCGGCGGGCTTCCTGGGGATCTTCACCGGCTCTGCCGAGATGAACTTTGGCGGGCTTGCAGCCCTCTGGGGGCTCTCCGACGCCCTGTTTGCGCTCGGAGGTCTGGTGTTCGGCATCGCGACGTTCCGCGCCGGCATCCTGCCGCGCTGGGCGGGCGGCGCGCTGACCATCGCGATTATCTTGGCCCCCGTGTCTGCGCTGCTCCCAAACGAGCTTCGGCCGCTCGTGGCGGTGCCGATCGGGTTCGCCCTCGCCTTGCTGGGCTATGCGCTCTGGTCAGAACGGCGCGAGCATGCCTCGGAAGCGATACCTGGCCGGGCAAGTCCTCAGCTTGGCCACACCGGAGCCGAGTAGATCACTGGAGCGTGCAGGGGCAAGCGGCCTGGCCGCCGCTTGTCCCCTGCACCACCGATGGTGATCACGCCGCACAATCTGGCTCACTCGCTTCGAAATGCGCTATGCAACACATACGGCACTGCCAACCTCCATCCAAGGAGCTGACTATGAAGGCGAATATCTCCGATCACGGTTCTGCCTCCAATATCCGGCAACGCAACGTGGGAGGGAAACCTCAAAACCCCAAGCTGCCTATCAAAGCACGTTCGGCAACATGGCTCGTGGTCGCTCTGATTCTTCTGAGTGCTATTCCGATCGCCGGCGGCGTGTTTCGCCTCAGCCAGTTGGCCGGCGGCGCGGAGATCACACCAGCCAACGCCCGCTTCTTTGCCGCGCCTCTGCCAGTGGTGCTGCACATCGTGAGCGCCGGCGTGTATGCCATCCTGGGTGCGTTCCAGTTCGTCCCCAGTCTCCGCAAGCGGCGAAGTGGCTGGCATCGCATCGCCGGGCGGCTGCTGATCCCCAGCGGGCTGATCGTCGCACTCTCCGGGCTGTGGATGACGTTGTTTTATCCCTGGCCTACGGGCGACGGGGTGATCCTGTATGGCTTGCGGCTGCTCTTCGGGTCGGCGATGCTCCTCTCCATACTCCTCGGTATTGCTGCAATCCGACGACGGGACTTTGTCCAGCACGGCGACTGGATGCTGCGTGGCTACGCGATCGGGCTTGGCGCGGGCACGCAGGTGCTGGCCCTGGCGGCTGGGGAAATAATCGCCGGCCCGCCGAGTGAGCTCAGCCGCGCGCTCCTGATGGGCGCGGGCTGGGTGATCAACCTCGCCGTGGCCGAATGGATCATCCGCAGGCGGCCGGCTCGTCCAGCTCACAAGATTGCAGCCGCCACTTCCCAGCTGCAATGAGATCAGCTCGTTTGGAAACCTGACCGTGACGCGAGAAGCCAATGGCAATACGCTGTCGTGCTCTCAGTCATACACGGTCGACGCGAATGGAGAGATGGAGTTGGCGTCGAATCCTGGCACACACCATTTGTAACAAGGAGACAAACCCATGATTTCCACCAAGCGAACCGCAGGAATTGAAGGAGACAACGCCATGACCACCAATCGACGTGCCGCAATCTTTGTCGGCGTCATGTTTATCCTTGCGACGGTTTCAGCCATGCTGGCCGCCTTCTTCTTCTACCCGCCCATTCTCACCGGCCCCGACTATCTCATCAACGGTGCTGCGGCGAAGAACCAGGTGATCCTGGGAGTCCTTATGGAGCTGGTTCTGGTCTGCACCGCCATCGGCACCGCGATTGGCCTGTTCCCGGTTCTGAGACCGTACGGCGAGCGTATTGCGCTTGGCCACCTGTGCTTCCGGTTCCTTGAAGCGGTTGTCATTACGATTGGTATCGTCGCTGTCCTGTCGCTCTTGACCGTGAGCCAGAACTTTGTGGCAGCGGCCGCTCCGGATGCTTCCGCGTTTCTCGTTGCAGGCACCCTGCTCCGCGCGGTCTATAAATGGACCTTTGCGCTTGGCCCGCTTTTCTTCCTGGGCATCAACACGTCAATGTACAGCTATCTGCTCTACAAATCTAGGCTCGTCCCCCGACCGCTGGCCGTCCTGGGGATGAGCGGAGCAACACTCGTTTTTGCTTC
The DNA here is from genome assembly GCA_014380505.1 of Hyphomicrobiales bacterium. The sequence goes on from JACMJT010000262.1 coordinate 2,642, forward strand.
CGCCATGCTCGTCCTGTTCGGCGCCGAGCAACTTTCCACCCCGGTGGTTCTCATGGCCCTGCCGATCGCCCTCTATGAAATGATATTAGCGGTGTGGCTGATTGTCAAAGGCTTCAATCCAGGCGCAATCGCGTCCGAGTCTGCACGAACAGGAAGGAACGAGCTCCTGAGCGCGGCATAGATAGGTGCTATGGGGAATGAGGGAAGGCTGTAGTTCTCCCTCATCCCTCCCCGCTCCGCTCGCCGCAGGTTTTGCGCCGGTCTCACTACCAGCAACACACCTGAAGAGCATCAGAGTGAATGTGTATCTTGTGATCGAAGGAAAGAACGCATCCAACGAGATAGAGACTCAACCATAGGAGGGACATGCACGAGGCGCAGCATGAATGCCGCACACGCATCGACGTTGAACCCGAACGGGCGGATGGGTCGGAAGCCACGCCGTGACACGGATCATAATCGTTCGACAAAGGAGACAAACACATGAACGCCAATCGCCAGACCACAGTCATTAAAGGGAACAACCAGGAGCGTAACATGAAGATTACAGCCTCG
>JACMJT010000263.1 GCA_014380505.1 Hyphomicrobiales bacterium
AGTGAAATGGAAGCGGAGCTTGAGAAGATACAGATTCTCTGGCCCGACATCACCGGCAAGTCGCCTGTCGGTGCTGATCCCACGCTGTTGCCGGCCGCCGCCGCGCGCATCGAACTCGCAGCGCTTTCCATCAAGTAATTTTCTCACAATCGGCATAACATCGCTCGAATCAGAGCGAGGTTGTGCCGATGTCTATTTCACGGCGGAAACTTCTGATCTCCGCAGCCGGTTTGGGTTGGTGGCCGTTCGCGGCCGAAGCCCAAGGCGCGGAAGATGGATTTCAGATCGTTCGGGCCCGCCGGTCGTTCGCACCGCTTCTGGGCGCTGATTCCCCGGAAACCGAGACCTGGAGTTTTGGCGAAAAGGGTCTCCCGCTTCTCATACGCGCGCGCCAGGGCGAAGAACTCAAGCTCCGCATCGTCAACGAATTGGAGTTCGAGTTGTGGCTCCACTGGTTCGGCGTGCGGGGACCCTCAGACGTTATGACATTCAATGTGCCGGCGGGCTCATTCAACAGTTTCGACTGCGTGTTCACGCCGCCGGACGCTGGAACTTTCTGGCTCGGTCCCATGGCCGATATATCGCGGCTGCGCGACATGGGGCTCTATGCCTTACTGCTGGTCGAGGAACACCAGCCGGTGGCGGGTCTTGAAGACCTTGCTATCGTGCTCGATGATTGGAAGCTCAGCGCCGATGGCGTCATCGCCGGAAACTTCGGCGACGTCGAAGCCTTGGTTGGCGAGGGCAGGCTCGGCAACTGGTTCACCGTTAACGGTCAGTACCGGCCACGCATCAAACTTAACCCCGGCAAATACACCAGACTCCGTTTGCTCAACGCCGCCAATGTGCGGAGCATGGGCCTCCTCTTCAAGGGCAGCGATCCGCTGCTCATCGCTCGCGACGGCCAGCCCGTCAAACCGCGGCCGCTCGGTGCGGGCTCGTTTGTCTTGGCGCCGGGGCAGCGCGCCGATCTTCTGGTTTTGCCTGAAGCCGATATCACGCTGGCGCTCGACCTTTTCGAGGATGTTTCGGAACTGGCCTATCTGACGCACGAAAGCGTTGTCACGGCGCCCGATATCCCCGAGAATTTCGCGCTTGCTCTAAACCCCCTTGCAAATCAGCCCAATCTCGCGGCGGCGCGTATCGTATCGCTGGTCATTGAAGGAGGCATCAAAGGCGGACTAAAGTCGGCCCTGTTCCAGGGCCGCCGGGTGGACCTCAGGATACTTCTTGAGAATGGCATGGGCTGGGCCCTCAACGGTGTTGCAGGCCCGGGCGGCCCGCCACTCGTCACAGCGAAGACAGGCGAAACTATCCTCTTCGACATCGACAACCGCACGGCGTTTGACCAGCCGCTGCACGTGCATGGCCACGTCTGGCGGCCCGTTCGCGCTGAGCGGGAACAAGCCTGGGGCGATACGGCGGTGGTGCCCGCAAGGCAGGGCTTGAAACTAATCATGGTCGCTGACAATCCCGGTGTTTGGGCCATCCAGAGCCTGGTGGCCGAGCGTGCCGACGGCGGCATGGTTACTGCCTTCACGGTCGAGTGATCCCGGCGATTCAGCTTCGCTTAACGATTTAGGTGCCTAATTGCCGGAGTTTCCGAGCGGGGGCTTCCATGTCCATCGAACTTCTTGGCTTTGTGGCGGGTATTGGTGTGGTCCTGGGCGCCGCGTTGGCGCTGGTAAGTCATGAGCAGTGGAAAGCGATCCGGTCCGTCTATGGCCGGGAAATGCCCCGGCCGCGGGCTGGAAATGCCTTGATTTGGCCAAGCCACTGATCTACCCCCGCACCTCGTAGCCATTCCGGCCACGGGGAGTTAGAACACCTTGAGCGATGAGTCCCTGTTTCGCGAGGTGGACGAAGAAGTCCGCCAGGAGCAGTTCAAAAAACTGTGGGATCGCTATGGCAATGCCGTGGTGGCGCTCTGCCTCGTGGTCGTGGCGGGAGTTGCTGGATTCAAGGGCTGGCAATACTGGCAGGTGAATCAGTCGGAGACGGCAGCTCTCACATTCTTTGAAGCTGCGAAGCTCGCCGAGGCGGGCAAGCCCGGGGATGCCCTGAAGCAGTTCGAAACCGTAAGCCACCCTGGCTATGGGCTGCTGGCCAAATTTCGCCAAGCGGGCGTTCTCGCGGCCGATGGCAAGACTGAAGAGGCGGTCAAGCTTTACGATGCCATTGCTGCCCGTCCCGGCGCCAATGCCGCTCTTCGCGATCTCGCGAGGATTCGCGCCGGCTATGTGCTGTCCGAGACATTGAAACCCGATGAACTCACGGCCCGTGTCGGCGGTTTCGATCAGGCCGGCAACCCTTGGCGCCACGCAGCGCGCGAGATCATAGGCATTGCTGCCTGGCGCGCCGGCGATCACAAGCTTGCCCAAACCACCATGGCGGCTATTCTCTCCGATGCGGAAACGCCGGCAGCTTTGCGCCAGCGAGCCCAGACCATAAGCCAGCTTCTCACCCCCCTGATGTCAAAGCCGTGAGCGCCATGCAAAGGCTCATTGTTGCAACAGCCCTCGCCCTCGCCACCTTTTCCGTTGGGGGATGCAGCTATATCGACAGGCTGACCGGAACCACCGACAACTCGGTTCTTCCCGGCGCGCGCGAGGATGCCATTCCGGGCAAGACCCAGTTCCCCGATGCCTCCGACACCGCGACCGTCGAACAGCCCGGAAGCACCACAACCCAGACAACGACTGGCACCGGCGAAACGGCAACTGCCCCGGAGCCTGCTTGCAAGACCGGTGATCCCGGTTGCACTCAATCCGTGGATGGAACCTTCAGCGATCCACAATGACCGCGACCGTCGCCATTCTCGGGCGTCCCAATGTCGGCAAATCCACACTGTTCAACCGGCTCGTCGGCCGCAAGATTGCCCTTGTCGACAATCAGCCGGGGGTGACGCGCGACCGCCGCGAAGGCTGGGGCCGCATCGGCGATCTCAAATTCCGCGTCTTCGATACGGCGGGCCTCGACGACGCCAAGAAGCTCACCCTCGAGGCGCGCATGAGCGCCCAGGCGGAAACGGCGATAGAGGATTCCGATCTGGTATTCTTTGTCATTGATGCGCGTGTTGGCGTGACGAGCACCGACCGCGAATTTGCCGAACGCATCCGCAAAAAGGGCAAGCCCGTGGTGCTTGTCGCCAACAAGGCCGAAAGCCGCATGGCCGACTCCGGCGTGATGGAGGCCTATGAACTGGGATTTGGCGAGCCGCTGCCGGTCTCCGCCGAACACGGCGAAGGCATGGAATATCTGCACGATGCCATCGTGCCATTCGCGCGGGAAGCTGCCGAGGACGAAGACACCGATGAGGAAAAAGCGGTCGGTCCTTTAAAACTTGCCATCATCGGCCAACCCAATTCCGGCAAGTCGACATTGGTCAACGTCATGCTCGGCGAGGAGCGCATGTTGACCGGCCCGGAAGCGGGCATCACACGCGATGCTATCTCTTCCGACTTCGATTGGCACGGCGAAAAAATCAAGTTGTGGGACACGGCGGGAATTCGCCGGAAGTCAAAGGTGACCGGCAAGATCGAGAAGCTAGCCGTGGCGGATGCGCTGCGCGCCATCCGCTTCGCCGATTGTGTTGTGGTGCTGATCGACGCGTCCATGGCCATCGAGCGTCAGGACTTAGCGCTCTCCGATCTCGTGGCCAGCGAGGGGCGGGCTATCGTCCTTGCGCTGAACAAGTGGGATCTCGTCGAGGATAAAGACAAGCTTCTGAAGCAAGTACAGAGCGACCTCGAGGATGTTCTGCCCGAAATTCGCG
>JACMJT010000264.1 GCA_014380505.1 Hyphomicrobiales bacterium
CACTATATTCCGGCGTTCATGGAAGGGGGCCCTGGAAATCCGCTGGGAGCGCGCGCTCTCTATATCGGCGGCACCCTGTTCCGCATCCACGGCACCAATGATGCGGGTTCGATCGGCGGCGCGGTTTCATCGGGCTGCATCCGCATGATGAACTCCGACGTGGTTGATCTCTACAATCTCGTGAGAGTGGGCGCGCGAGTCTACGTCTATCAGTAGAGCCGCTAAAATGAACTGACCCCGGAGGCGATGCCGTCCGGGGTCCAGTCCTGAAGATTTGCTTTAGAAGCTTACTTCTTCTTTTTGGAGGCCTTCTTTTTGCCGGCCTTCTTAGCAGGCTTCTTCGCAGCTTTCTTCGCCATGTTCATTTCTCCTAGAGTGTTGTTAGTACCCCACAACGCAGGTAAGCCACACATCAAACAACCGAAACCGCAGATCGAATGCTTTTTCCGTTGTTATCCATATGAGTTGTGTACCCGTTTGTGTGATTCGGCAATATGCCGTCAACATCTGGTATGTCGCCGGATTTATCCTAACATCCGGTAAACGGCGCTGGAAGCTTCCCTGCCGTCCGTATACGGACGAAACGGCGCCAATGTGGGAAAAATATGCGCAACACAAGGGAAAACCTGGTCCCTCAGTACACGGACGGCCACGTCTTTTGCGGCGCCGGAAAGCCGGTGACGGGGCCCATCGCCGCCTGTTGCCGAAATGCACGGGTCTAAAAAAATTGTGGATAGATGATTAAAAATGGAGATCGCCGGCCTCGTTCACCGTCTCTCCCTCTCATCATGACCCAATCTTCCGGCAACCTTCGCTCTATGAATTCGTCATCGCGGAGCGCGCAGTCCGGCTATCAGTTCGGCTTCAATCCAGCCGCGCAAGAACGTGGCGGCCCGGACGGCCGCCGTTTCAGGATCGTCTATGGTGGCAATCATCTCGCAAATGACGGCGAAGGAAACGCCCTGCCGCGCCGCGTCGAGCGCCATGGCTTCTTCATTTCCCAGCATGCGGAAGCGCGATGCCGTGCCCTGGCGCCACACCAGCAGTTCCTGATCAGCATCGAGGTTGATGGGATGGGGCGGAAGTTCATCACAACGGAGGCTAGCCCACAGGCTGGTCACGTTGGTGCGGACCTTGAAGCGCCGCACCGAGGGAGAAATATCGAAACCCATGGCGCCGAATTGATCGGGGTCGAATGCCGCAAGCTCGTCAATGCCGACGGTGGGCGCATCGGCCGAGTCGAAGGCTTCATTGAGGCAGCGTTCGAGTTCAGCAAGCTCGGCAAGTTCGGGTTTGCGTGAGTAGGCGGGCGACTTCCGCAAAAAATCCGCAAGATGGCACGAATACCAGCGGGCATTCGGATTTTCGGACCGATGCTGGGAAATGTAGGCGTGGGCAAGGGCGGTAAACTTCATTTCGCCCATGTAGCATTTGAGTTTCGGGTGATCGTTGGCGATGAATTCCGTGAGCCTCAGCCCATAGGCATCCCGGTAAACATCAAGGCGCGCTCCGCGCGTTCCCTTCACCGGATCGCGGACAAGTGAGGCCGCTTCCGGCTTGTCGCCCAAAATGGCCTGCTGGATGGTCGACTGGAGGCTGGCAAGTTTCCCCGTCATGCGGCGCTGGCTTTCGCTGCCTCGGGCAAAACCCGCGATGCAATGGAGCGCGCCCGCTCAAGCTCGGACACGAGTTCGGCAAGGGGCGGTATGTTGTCGTCGCGCTCGATCATGGTGGAGATGGGACCGAAACGTTCGAGGGTTGCTCCATAGAGATCCCAGACCTCCTCGCACACCGCCTCGTCATGGGTATCGATCAGGCATTCGCTCCCGTCCGAATGGCCCGCCAGATGGAACTGCACCACGCGCTCGGCCGGAATGGCGTCAATGAAGGCCGACGGCACAAAAGTGTGATTGATCCCCGACACGAACACATTGTTGACGTCGAGCAGCAGCCAGCAATCCGCGCGCCTGGCCAGTTCGCCCACGAAATCCCACTCGGACATTTCAGAACAGGCATATTCCATGTAGCTCGAAACATTCTCGATGGCGATACGGCAGCCAAGGAAATCCTGTACGCGGGAAATGCGGGCGGCGACATGGCGGAGCGCTTCCTCGGTATAGGGAACCGGGAGTAGATCGTGCAGATTCACGCCGTGAACGCCGGTCCAGCATAGATGGTCGGAAATCCACTGTGGATTGACGCGCGCCGCGAGCGTTTTAAGGCCGCTCAGATAGTCCATGTCGAGGGGTGCGGTGGATGCGATCGACAGCGATACGCCATGCATCACTACGGGATAGCGCTCGGCGATGCGGTCGAGCATGCGAAGAGGTTGCCCTCCGGGCACCATATAATTCTCCGAGATTACCTCAAACCAGTCGATGTTTGGTGAGGTTTCGAGAATTTCCTTGTAGTGCTGGGGCCTAAGACCCAACCCGAAGCCCAGATAGGCAGGTTTTTTGCAGTTCGTCGCCATGACCGAAACATGGCAAGGAAAGGCATCAACTGCCAATCAAATGGCCGCGGGTACACTCACAGCTGCGTGAGCCTTTCGTTACTCCTTGAGAAGGAAGGTAATTTTCAGATTGACGCGCCATTCCGCGATCTTGCCGTTCTTTACAACGCACTTGATGTCCTGGACCCAGACGCCCTCCACCTGATCAAGCGTGGCATCGGCACGGCGTATGCCGTTGGCAACGGCATCCTCGATGCTTTTGGGCGAAGCGGCGATAAGTTCGATGACCTTGGCGACGGCGTTGGACATGGATTTCTCCTGTTAAAATGGTCTGCGGAAAACCGGAGCCAATGGTTTTCTCCAGCCCCATGCTACCATATGATGGGGGATCGTCATCCAGGCACTTTTGCGGAATCATGGCCCTCAACCTCATCAAGCTTTGTGTCGGCGTCAGCGAAATCGAAGAGCTTGAGCATTGGGTCCGCGATGCGAAGGCGGGACGGGATACGCTCGACCATGTCACCCGCATGTTTCCGCGGCGGCGGGCGGAGATCGTCCCCGGCGGTTCGCTTTTCTGGGTGATCCGCGGGCTGATCCTCTGCCGCCAGCCGATCGCCGATCTTGTGGCGGTGAAAGGTGCGGACGGCATCGAACGCTGCCGCATCGACTTCAAACCGCGGATCATTCCGGTATTTCCCGCACCCAGGCGCGCCTTCCAGGGCTGGCGCTATCTCGATGCAGCCGATGCGCCGCGCGATTTGCCGAAGGGTGCGGCAGCCAAGGGCATGACACAGAAGATGCGGCGGGAACTTTCGGACCTGGGGTTGCTGTGACGATCAGCAGGCTGACCGCCGCCCACGACCTCACGGCGGCCATCGATCTTCTGTGCCGCTTCTTTTCCGAGGAAGGGTTCACTACGGAAGCCAGCACCATAGCGGGCCACGCGCGCCAATTGGCCGGCCTTGAGACATGCGGATTGTTTCTTGCCGAGGAGGGCGGCAAGGCGGTGGGCGTGGCCACCGTTTCACTCGAGTTCGGCATCGAATATGGCTGGTGGGCGGAGATGGGTGATCTCTACGTGTTGCCCGAATACCGCGGGCGCGGCCTGTCGCGGGCGCTGATTGCCGCCATCGAGGACTTTCTTAAAGAGCGAGGCGTGGCGGGCTACCAGGTGACGGTGACACCCCACGCGAGCGAGCACCACGATCTGGCGCAATACTATTCACGGCTGGGCTTCAATAGCGAGGGACGCCTGATCCTCTTCAAGGAGCTCGTGTAGTCATACCGCGATATTATCGATCAGTCGCGTCTTGCCAAGCCAGGCGGCGGCGAGAAGGCGGAGCGGTTCAACATTGTCTCCCGGAACAGCCAGCGTTTCGGCGTTGCGGGCTGCCACGTAATCGACCTTGAAGCCCAGCTCTGTTAGCGAACGGCGTGCCGCGCGCGTGGCGGCTTGCGGGTCCGTACCGCCGCGAATTTTCAACGCTGCCTCCGACAGGATGCGGAAGATGGCGGGCGCCAGCTTGCGCTCCGACTTCGAAAGATAGGCATTGCGCGAGGACATGGCGAGGCCGTCCGGCTCGCGCACGGTCGCTACGCCAACGACTTCGATTGGCATATCGAGGTCCTTCGCCATGCGAGTTACGGCCTTCAATTGCTGGTAGTCCTTCTCGCCGAACATGGCGAAATCCGCTCCCGTCTGGATAAACAGTTTGGCAACGACCGTCGCCACGCCGACCAGGAACTGTGGGCGGAACTTGTCCTCAAGGCCAACCCTGGCGGGTCCGCCAAGTGAAATCACCGTGGCAAAATCAGCGGGGTAGACCTCTTCGAGCGCCGG
>JACMJT010000265.1 GCA_014380505.1 Hyphomicrobiales bacterium
CCAGAGTCGCAGCCGAAGCCAGCTTTATCAGGGACTTAAACATGGGGAGATCCTTTTAAGGTCGGATGCCGCTAATAACGCAGCTCGGAACCCAAAGTTCCATGGGTCAGCGGCGAAAGGCGCGCGCCAACAACCATCCGGCCACCAATCCCACCAGAGCGGCGGCAGCTGCAAACTTCAGCACGAAGCCGATAACTTTGAGAATGATGAACAGGATCGCGGCCAGCAGCAGCGCAGCGATGATTTCAAAGCTTCGCAAAAGGGATTCTCCCAAAGATGGGAGCGAAGCGCTACGCGGCGGTGGTGTCAATGACCATCGGCTTCTTGATCACCGAGCTCTCGCCCTTGATCTTTTCGCCGAAGCCGCTGGAGAAATCCTGGAAGATGGCGGCCAGTTCTTCACTGTCGATATGGGGCGAGTTGTTCGGGTTAAAGCGGTAACGCCAGAAGCTGACGATATGCGAAATGGCGCCCAGCTTTTCGCCCAATTCCAGGAACATGTATGGCGCGCTCAGCAGAAAGTCGCGGAAGGCCTTTGGCGTCTGGTTCACCACCAGATCGCCGAATGAGGAATCGTAGATCGCCAGCGCCTTGTTCACATGATTGCCGTTGTCGCGCACCATCTCGATGATGTGGCGGCGGGCATTGGCGAGGAACACTTTCTGCTCCGGCGTTTGCCCGCCGGCCGGTTGGATCTTGTTGATCTCGCGCAGCACGCCGATCACGTCGGGCCAGAATTTGCCCATCGACCATTTGTAATAGAGAAAGCCGCGCCAGCTGAAGACGCCTTCGCGGAAGTCGTTGCCGGTCAGGCCCAAGGTCAGCCGCAACGGCTCCAGTTTCTCGTCGATCTGGTTCGACAGCATGGCCGACACCAGCTTGTTGCTGGACTCGCCGCTGCCGCCCGCCAGCATCACAAGCTGCGACATTTCCTGGCTGACGAAGGCGTGCATGCGCGTCTGGTCGCCCTCGGAAATCGTGAAATAGCTGGGCGATACCTCGATGTTGTTGTTGCGCAGATGTTCGCGCAGCAGGAACGGGTCCAGCGACGGCACCGCGTTCAGCAGCCGCAGGACCGACAGGTCGCGCTCCAGGCTCTCGCTGTTGTAGCTGCCCGCATCGCGCAAGGTATCGGCATAGCCCCGCTGGTCCACGAACAGCGAGCGGCCGCCGGCGCGCAGATCGGCGGGGTCGAAGGGAATGATGATCTTGGTCGCGACCGAACGCGGGCTGGCGAAAAGATAGCTGTCGTCGGCTCGGGTGCGATGCTTGAGCAGGAAGGACCGGTTGATGGCGGGCGAAACGAAAAGCGGTTTTTCGCTATGCTCGGCATTGTCCGCATTGTCGGCCGCGATACGGGCGAGATTGAGCACCCGGCTGGTCGAGGCGCCTCCCAAGGCGCTCAGGAAGCGAACGGAACGATCATTGGCCACAGCAATCCCCGGGCGCAAAAAATGCGCCAAACCTGCGTACAGATTGAAGGATTCCTCCTTAAGATTGCTTTACTGTCCAGGCTTCAGCGATTGCCGGTTTTCGCAGGTTAAAAAAGCATGAATTTCGACCGCTCTCTGGATGTGCCTTATGGCGTGGAGGTTCGCTTGTCTCGGCGCGTTGCACGCCTGTTGGCGTGCAACCCGGGCCCTTTTACCATCCGCGGTACAGGAGTTTATATAGTCGGTGCGGGAGCCCAGGTCGCGGTGATCGATCCCGGGCCCGTGCTTGCCGATCATGTCGAAAATTTGAAGCGCGCTCTCGGGTCGCGGCGGATCAGTCACATTCTGGTCACCCACACCCATCGCGACCATTCGCCTGCCGCCCGGGCCTTGAAAGTCTGGAGCGGTGCGAAGACCTACGGATTGCCGCTTCCAGCGCGGACCGCGGACGCGAATTCACAAGAGGGTATGGTGGATGAAGCCCACGACCATGATTTCGTGCCCGATATTGCCGTGCAGGACGGTATGCGGATCGAAGGCGACGGCTTTGCGCTGGAATGCGTCGCGACACCCGGCCACACCGCCAATCACATTTGCTATGGGCTCTTGCAGGAACAGGCCTTGTTCAGCGGCGATCATGTGATGGGCTGGTCGACCAGCGTCATCGCGCCGCCCGACGGCGATATGGGCGAGTATCTCGCCAGCCTGGAAAAACTGGCGGCGCGCGATGACCAGATTCTGTATCCGACACATGGCTCGCCGATCGCCCATCCCAAGGAATGGCTTGGTCAGCTGATCGCCCATCGCCGGATGCGCGAAAGTCAGATCGTGACCGCTCTGACGGGCGGCGCCTTAACCGTCGCGGAATTGGCGGAACGGCTTTATCCCGGCATCGAACCGGCGC
>JACMJT010000027.1 GCA_014380505.1 Hyphomicrobiales bacterium
CAATTGCATGATGCGGCGGTCGATTTCATCAAGCTCTTCGGGCTTCGAATCAACCTGCATGCGCAGCCGCGCCGCCGCCTCGTCCATCAGGTCAATGGCCTTGTCCGGCAAAAACCGGTCCGTGATGTAGCGGTTGGAAAGCGTTGCGGCGGCGACAATCGCCGAGTCGGTGATGCGTACCCCATGGTGCAGTTCATATTTTTCCTTGATTCCACGCAGGATGGAAATCGAATCCTCAACCGACGGTTCGCCAACAAAAATGGGCTGGAACCGGCGTGCCAGGGCCGCGTCTTTCTCCACATGCTTGCGGTATTCATCAAGTGTCGTGGCGCCAACGCAATGCAATTCGCCGCGCGCCAAAGCGGGTTTTAGAAGGTTTGAAGCATCCATGGCGCCATCGGCCTTGCCTGCTCCCACCAGCGTGTGCATTTCATCAATGAACAGGATGATGCCGCCCTCAGCCGTGGTAACTTCCGAAAGAACGGCTTTCAGCCGCTCCTCGAACTCGCCGCGGAATTTCGCTCCGGCAATGAGCGAGCCCATGTCGAGCGCCATCAACTTCTTGTTTTTCAAACTCTCGGGCACGTCGCCCTTGATGATGCGCAGCGCCAGGCCTTCGGCAATGGCGGTTTTGCCCACGCCGGGTTCGCCGATGAGAACCGGATTATTCTTGGTGCGCCGTGACAGCACCTGAATGGTGCGGCGGATTTCCTCATCCCGTCCAATGACCGGATCAAGCTTGCCCGCCTGGGCCGCTTCCGTAAGATCGCGGGCATATTTTTTCAAGGCATCATAGCCCTGTTCGGCCGACGCCGTGTCCGCCGTACGGCCCTTGCGGACCGCATCAATGGCCTGATTCAGTTTCTGCGCTGTCACGCTTGCGTTCTTGAGAATCCTGGAGGCTTCGCTGGTTTCAATGGCCAACGCCTGCAGAAGCCGTTCAGCGCTCACAAAACTGTCGCCTGATTTGGTGGCCAGTTTCTCGGCAGCTTCAAACACCCGCGCCATCTCAGGCGCGAGATAAACCTGCCCTGCTCCGGCGCCCGATACCTTTGGCATCTTGGCAAGGGCCGCTTCCGTGTCCCGAAGGGCCAAACGGCTGTCGCCGCCCGCTGCCTTGATCAGGCCTGCGGCCAAGCCTTCCCCATCGTCAAGAAGGACTTTCAGCACATGTTCGGGAGTAAATTTCTGATGCCCTTCGCGCAAGGCCAGCGTCTGCGCCGACTGGATAAAGCCGCGCGAACGTTCCGTGTATTTTTCGAAATCCATTCGCTTCTCCTCTAGGCTCGTTCACCAGAGGCCCTCTTAGGCACCTCGACAACGCCCTAAAGGGAATATGGGGCCAATAAGTCCCCCATCAAGTGACCTGCGGAATTTTATTCCCGTTCTTCGGTGCTTGCCGCCCGCGGACGGCGCGGGCTGCGGGCCTTCTTGTCGGCAATCGGCTCGTCCATCACCTCAACGGGCGCCGGACGGCGGAGAAATGACGGGGCTTCCCACTGGCCGGAACCAGCTTCTTCCTCATTGCCATTGGGGCGCGCCTCAACAACTGCTTCCCGGGCCATTTGCGGTTCAGCTTCGGCTGCACGCGGCTCGCTGTCGCCATCTCGTGGCTGGTCGCCCCGGTTCTGCCAGCGGGGGCGAAAGCGCTCCCGGTTGCCATCGCGGTTGTCGCGTTGGCGGGAATTGCCGCCAGTCGCTTCGCCACCACTGTCGTCCTGCTCGCCCGTGGGTTGCCCGCCCTCGGAAACCATCGCGGCTTGCGCGGTGTCGGCTTCACCTTCTGCGGC
>JACMJT010000266.1 GCA_014380505.1 Hyphomicrobiales bacterium
CCGACAGCACGGTGACGGTCATCATCAAGCATTTCGAGATGGGGCAGGGCACGACCACGGGCCTCCCCACCATCCTCGCCGAAGAACTCGACGCCGATTGGGCGCAGGTGAAGGTGGCGTTCGCGCCGTCCGACCCGACCAAATACAACAATCTGCTGTTCGGCGATGCGCAGGGCACCGGCGGCTCGACGGCGATCGCCAATTCCTACAAGCAGTTACGCGAAGCAGGTGCCGCCGCCAGGGCCGTGCTCGTCCAGGCGGCGGCCGAAAGTTGGAACGTGCCGGCGGCTGAAATCACCGTCGAGAATGGCAGCGTCCAGCACAAGAAATCCGGCCAGGTCTCTTCGTTCGGCGGTCTGGTGGCGAAGGCGGCGACGTTGCCTATGCCAGCCCAAGTCAAGCTGAAGGACCCCAAAGACTTCAAGCTGATCGGCCAGATGCTGCCGCGAAAAGATAGTGCCGATAAGGCGCGCGGCAGGACGCAATTCACGCTGGATGTGCGGCTGCCGGATATGCTCACGGCGGTTGTGGCGCGGGCTCCGCGCTTTGGCGGCACGGTCAAGTCGTTCGATGCGACCGAGGCGAAGAAGATCAAGGGCGTTGTCGATGTGGTGCAGATCCCGGTTGGGATCGCCGTGCTGGCGAACGGCTTCTGGGCCGCGAGCAAGGGCCGCGAAGCCCTCAAGATCGAATGGGACGACAGCAAGGCCGAGATGCGCGGCTCCGCCCAGATCATGCAGGAATTCAAGGGGCTGCTCGACAAGCCGGGCACGGTGGCCCGCAAGGAGGGCGATGCCGAGAAGGCGCTCGCCGGGGCCGCCAAGGTGATCGAGGCGACCTATGAGTTCCCCTATCTCGCCCATGCGCCGATGGAGCCGATGGACTGCGTCGTTCAGCTCAGCGCCGATAAATGCGAGATCTGGTCCGGCTGCCAGTTCCCCAGTATCGACCACGCCGTCGCGTCCGCCGTCAGCGGGCTGAAACCGGAGCAGGTCGTCATCAACACGCTGTATGCCGGGGGCAGCTTCGGCCGGCGGGCCAATGCGGTGGGCGATTTCACCTTCGAGGCGGTGGCGATCGCCAAGGCCATCGGCGGGCGCGTGCCGGTCAAGCTGGTGTGGACGCGTGAGGATGACATTCGCGGCGGCCGGTATCGCCCGCTCTACGTCCACAAGATCCGTGCCGCGCTCGGCAAGGATGGCAAGATCGCCGGGTGGCATCACCGCATCGTCGGGCAGTCCATCCTGGCGGGCACGCCGTTCGAGGGCGCGATGGTCAAAGACGGGATCGACTTCACCTCTGTCGAGGGCGCCCTGCAGCCGCCCTATGCCATGGCAAGCTTCAATCTCGACCTGCATTCACCCAAAACCGGCGTGCCGGTGCTGTGGTGGCGCTCGGTCGGGTCGTCGCACACGGCCTATACGGTGGAGACGATCATCGACGAACTAGCTGAAGCGGCGGGCAAAGACCCGGTGGAATTCCGGCGCGGCCTGATGGCGGACCATCCCCGGCATCTCGGCGTGCTCAATCTGGCGGCGGAAAAGGCCGGCTGGGGTCAGCCGCTGGCCAAGGGTCTTGCGCGCGGCATCGCGGTGGCGGAGTCGTTCAATAGCTTCGTTGCCCAGGTGGCGGAGGTGCGGCTGGTCGACGGCAAGCCCAAGGTCGAGCGGGTCGTGTGCGCCGTCGATTGCGGCGTGGCGATCAACCCCGACGTGATCCGGGCGCAGATGGAAGGCGGCATCGGCTTCGGCCTCGGCGCCATCCTGCATGACGAGATTACGCTGACGGGCGGCACGGTCGATCAGTCCAACTTCCACGATTACGTGCCGCTGCGCATCAACGAGATGCCCAAAGTCGAGGTGCATATCGTGCCCTCTTCCGCCGATCCGACGGGGGTTGGCGAGCCGGGCGTGCCGCCGATCGGCCCAGCGGTGGCTAACGCGCTCTACAAGCTGACGAAGAAGCGCATCCGGTCGCTGCCAATGGCAAAGCACGAGCTGAGAGCGGTCTGACAGCCCGGGCGCTTCGATTGCGATTGCAGACAGCGGGGCCTTAGCGGCCCCGTTGGCTTGCCTGGCGATCGAGGCGGTATTTACCGGCTATTCAGGCAACGATTAGCCGGAGCCGCGATCCGCTCCGAAACTGTGAGTTTAGCCGGTGGCGGAGAGGCACCTCGCGCGGATTGCGCGCGCGCAGGCGTTCTAAGACACACTGAATTTGAACTCATTTAACCGACAAGCTACTGCACACATTATCCGCCCGAATGCCTGCCAAACCACGCAATAACTCCGGTACATTAAAGCATTGGACCAAGTTCAACTTGAGAAACTGTCCGGCGCCGTTGGTATTCGGCTCCGAACATATGCCAATCCCCAGGCCAAATAACCGTTCAGTTACAGGTTCGCTCCGTTAACCCTGCCGGGAGGACTTTTGTTTTATGCACCGTTTTGGAGCGCCATGCGTATTTGCACTCATTCTGTGATGCATTTGCCACAGGGCATGTACCTAGTGGTTTTCCGCACTCAACTCACCCCGCACGAATCGAAATGGCCGTCAAAAAACAAATATTCGGTGAATGCGATACGTAACATGGCACATTCAGAATAATGGTCGAGCATGAAAAATGCCTCGACACAAGTAAGTTGCATGAAATTACAACGGTTAGCTGCGAGCGGGTGGTGGGTTATTTAATGTTTGCACTCGATCAGTGCTTAAAATCACAATGAATAATGAGTGCCCGTTTCAGTAATTCGTTTGGAAATTAAATGAGGATCACCTTCACGACATTTAAGGGCCTCATTCTCGCCGTGAACCAAATCCCTGTTAACGATTGTTAGTTGCCGAAACCCTGGCGCAACCCTGGCGGGAAGTTGGGAATTCCGACAATCAGGGGGGTGTTGCGTGAGACTCAGGGTTTCCCCTTAATCCAGGAAGTTTCCGGGTTATCGACGCCAGAAACAATTGGGGGGCCAACGCCCTGCAAAGCTCGACCCCCCAACCGCTACCCCGTGTGTCATCGTTACAGTTGGAGTAAATTTAATGGCTACCTCTTTCCTCAAGCTTGTCAAGAGCTTCGCCCGCGA
>JACMJT010000267.1 GCA_014380505.1 Hyphomicrobiales bacterium
ACCGCGGCATCGCTTGTGAGCATGGCGCATCCATGCGATGAGCGCTTGCGCCCTGCTGGAACGCATCATGTCCTCGCACGGAGAAATCTTCGACGACGTCTATCGCCGCGACCTGTGGCAAGGCGGCTCCGGCGCCGGCTCGCGCGAGGATCTGACGCGCGACTATCGCGCCCTGCTCCAGCAATTTTTGGCGCGCAATGTCATCGCCAGCGTGGTGGATATCGGCTGCGGCGACTGGCAGTTCTCGCGCCATATCGACTGGAGCGGGATCGACTATACCGGGATCGATGTCTCGGCGGTGGTGCTGGAGAACACCGCAAGATTCGCGCGTGAGGGCGTGCGCTTCCTCCAGGCCGACGCCACAAGCGACACGCTGCCGCCCGCCGACCTGCTTGTGGCCAAGGATGTGCTGCAGCACTGGTCCAATGCCGATATCCTGGCCTTCCTGCCGAAGCTGGCGAATTACAAAAGCGCCCTGATCACCGGCAGCTTTCCGCAATATGCACTGGGCCATGTCAATCGCGACATGCCGGCAGGGGCGAATTTCCGCCCCATCGATCCCGGCAAGCCGCCCTTCAACCTGCCGGGCGGCTTCATTCAATCCTTCACCGCCGGCGATCCCAAACTGGTGTTTTTGTGGACGCGCGCCTGAGCCATGACATCGGCGACGGTGGAAGAGCTAATTCCGCAGTGCCGTTTTCTTCAGCACGCTTCCAGATGGGAACTCAAACTCTAAGACATTGAATCCGCTTGGACCGTTGCGATTTCCTGCCACAGGCCATGAAGTGCGCATCAAGCGTTTCACATTGTGATGCCTATCCTTGGACGTGAAGGCTGCTATGATCAACGGGCATGCAGGGGCATATCCCGATGGGTGCACAGATATCTGCGGGCCGATTGCATTTGAAGCCGCTGGGGCCGTCTGTCTTTCATCGCTGCGCGGAAATTCCGTCGAACCTGAAGCCCTTGGCGGGGAAGCCGATAGACAGCCGGCGCATGTCGCGTGTCATGGCATTTGTCGGTCAACATATTGAGCGAAACTTCACCGTCGCCGACCTTGCCGAGGTGGCATGCATGAGCCCGGCACATTTTGCGCGGTCGTTCAAGACCACGACCGGCCGGTCTCCCCACGAGTTCGTAAGCGCGATACGGCTCGTCCTGGCCAAACAAATGCTGGCCGACCGCCACCTGCCCATATCGGACATTGCCCTATCGGTTGGCTTTTCCTCCCCATCGAATTTTTCGCGCGCCTTTCGCGACGCCACGGGCACAACCCCGCGCGCCTGGCGGGCCAATCCGGCAGTTTTGGAATAATTTTCCGCAGTCCGTGAAAAGTGCCCGCACGCCTCCCGGCGATAGCTTTGCCATGATTGAGCCCCGATATCCGGGGCCACCAACTCCTTAAGGAGAATGTCATGTCCGAAGCACCCCGGAACGACTTGCCCGGCACACAAGCAGCCGCCGCAGCGACTTTCGACCTACGTGCAACGGATTCTCCCAAGGCAGCCGAAAGCGAGGCAATCCGGCCGTTTCACGTCGATATTCCAGAAGCAGATATCGCCGACCTTCGCCGGCGCATCGACGCAACCAAATGGCCTGACCGGGAACCGGTGACGGATCAATCCCAAGGTGTGCAGCTCGCGACCATGCAGAAAGTCGCACGCTATTGGACGACGGACTATGACTGGCGCAAGTGCGAAGCAAGATTGAACGCCTATCCGAATTTCATCACCCAGATCGATGGGCTGGATATCCATTTCATCCACGTCCGTTCGAAACATGAAAATGCCTTGCCGCTGATCGTCACGCACGGATGGCCCGGCTCGATCACCGAGCAGCTGAAGATCATCGGCCCGCTGACCGATCCTACCGCGCATGGCGGCAGCGCATCGGATGCCTTCCATCTGGTGATCCCGTCGATGCCGGGTTACGGCTTCTCCGGCAAGCCGACCACCACCGGCTGGGAACCCGGCCGTATCGCCCGTGCCTGGACCGTGCTGATGAAGCGGCTGGGATACGCAAAATTCGTGGCGCAAGGCGGCGATTGGGGTGCAGTGGTCACCGAACAGATGGGCGTGCAGGCGCCGCTGGGATTGCTTGCCATCCACACCAACATGCCTTCGGCCGTACCGCCCGAAATCGCGGCGGCGCTCTCCAGCCACACCCCGCCGCCAGGCCTCTCGGAAGACGAAAGCCATGCGTTCAAACGGCTGGACTTCTTTTTTGCCAACGGCCTGGGCTATGCGATCGAGATGAACAAGCGCCCCCAGACGCTGTTCGCGCTGGCCGATTCACCCATTGGCCTGGCGGCCTGGATGATGGACCATGACGATCTCAGCCAGAAAATGATCGCCCGCACCTTTGACGGGGAGTCCGAGGGCCTGTCGCGGGACGATTTCCTCGACAATGTCACGCTCTACTGGCTCACCAACACGGCAATCTCGTCTGCGCGT
This sequence comes from Hyphomicrobiales bacterium, assembly GCA_014380505.1. Next base: position 2,454 of record JACMJT010000267.1, read on the forward strand.
CTCTATTGGGAGAACAAGCTCCCCTTCTTCGCCCCGATGGGCGTCGCAATACCCGTTGCGATCAGCGCCTTCCCCGACGAGCTTTATCAGGCGCCGCGCAGTTGGGTCGAGCGGGCTTACCCCAAGCTGATCCACTACAACCGGCTCGACAAAGGTGGCCACTTCGCGGCCTGGGAACAGCCGGCGCTGCTGACCGGAGAGCTCCGGGCGGCGTTCAAATCCCTGCACTGACGCATTAGCTTGGGAGTGGCGCGCTTCGCGCGCCGCTCCTGGCCGCTCGCCCAAGCCGTCCGCACGCTGTCGCTACGGACCGTTCGTCGCTCGAAATGGTCCGTCGTTAGCGACAGCGTAGTGCGACACCATTTCGTTCGCCTACGGCGAACCGCTCCTCACTTCCGGTAATACATCGGAATCCCGCCCGCGATCTTGCTCTTAAGGCGATAGAGGCTGGTCGAGCCGGTGAGATAAACCGTCTTGCCGTCCTCGGCGAAGCCGACATTGGCCACGGTCTCCGGCACAATCAGCTGCCCCAGCACCTTGCCTTGCGGGGTGATGATGTGCAGACCGCCCGGCCCCGTCACCCAGACATTGCCGGCCGAATCCACCTTCAAGCCATCGGGCACATCCGGCGCCGAACCCGGCCAGGAAATCAGCCTGCGCATGTTCGACAGCTTGCCGCCGGGGCCCACATCGTAA
>JACMJT010000268.1 GCA_014380505.1 Hyphomicrobiales bacterium
ATGCGCTCGAAGTTCCTTGATGGTCATGTCCTCGCGCTTGATGAACTCGATAAACATCATGTTCATGCTGTTAAACAGCATCTCGCCCACGCCGCGCCCGTCAATATCGCCACGCACCAATCCAAGCTCCTGCAGCTTGGCGATGAGGGCGCAGGTCTGGTCCGCCAAATCCCGGTCAAGCGCCGTATAGGTCTTGCCGAAGGGGCTGTCCGGCTGCTGGGTGGAAGTGGCCATGGCCTGGCGCCACATCTCCTTGCTGAGATAAACCAGTGAATGCTCGATGTAGGTGGCAATCAGCGCGTCGATGGCCTTTGCAACATTCTTCGGGGGCCTCTGGATGATCCGGTGCCCCGCCTGCAGAACTTCGTTCACCTCCATGGAAACGATGGCCACCAGGATGTCGCCCTTATTCTGGTAATAGTTGTAGATGGTGCCGATCGAAACCTGGGCCTCCGCCGCGATTGCCTCGATCCGCGTGCCCTCGTAGCCCGCTTCACGGAACAGGCCGGTTGCCGCCTCCACGATGCGGGAGTTGCGGTCGGCCTTATGTTTTGCGCGCAAACCCGTCATGGCGGAACCTGCCCTTGCAATTCGAATTGACTCAAATTTAGAATTGGTTCATTTTTTTGGCAAGCCGTCATAACAGTGGAGGATTTGGCCATGCTCGCAACATTACTCTCATCCCTGAAACGCGGTGCCGCCACCATGGCGTTCGCCGCCGTTGCCGGGCTTGGCCTTGCCCAGGCCGCGGTCGCAGCCGACCTCAATGCGCTGATCTGGTGCGATCACGCCGATCCAGCACTCCTCAAGCCATTCGAAGAGGCCAACGGCATCAAGGTCAACGTCAAGGAATTCGAGGGAACCGGCGCGGGCCTTGCCATCGTAGAGCAATCCCAGCCGGGCGACTGGGACGTCATGGTGATCGACTCAATCGACGTTCCCCGCGGCGTCGAGAAGGGTTTGTTCGAGCCCCTGCCCGAGGACAAATTGCCGTTCGGCGATCTCTTCCCGGAAGTGACGATGGACGGCTCCACCAAGGTGGACGGCAAGCGCTACGGCATCACCGAGAAATTCGGCTACAACACCATCGCCTTCAACAACAGCAAGGCCGATCCCGCCGATATGCAGTCGTTGAACTCCCTGCTCGATCCCAAATACAAGGGCCGGATCGCGATTTACGATTATTATCTCCCCGTCGTCGGCATGGCCGCACTCGCCATCGGCAAGAAGACCGCGGAGCTGACCGAGGCAGACCTTCCCGCCATCAAGGAGGTCCTCCTCAAGATGAAGGCAAACGCCAAGCTCGTGGGCGAAATCGTCGCCAGCCAGACAGCACTCGCAACCGGCGAGGTCGATATTCTCGTCGGCGGCGGCGAGTTTGTAACCGCTGGGCTTGCCAAGGAAAATCCGGCGCTCGATTTCTCCATTCCCAAGGAAGGCGCCATCCTCTGGTCCCAGTCGCTCGCCATGTTCGCCGCCAGCAAGAACAAGGATATGGCGCTCAAGTTCATCCAGTATGTGATGAGCCCGGAAGGCCAGGCGCGCCTTGCCACATCGTCCTGCTATTGGGGCATGCCGGCCAACAAGACGGCGGCTCTGGATGACGCGCAAAAGAAAATCCTGCGCTTTGACGAGCAGCAGGATTTCCTGGCGCGGGCCCAACCCTACCCGGCACCCAATGCCGATCTCGACAAGAAGATGCAGGATGTCTGGACCGAAATGTTGCAAGCGCAGTAACGTCTGTTCTCGCCACGGTTTATGCCCTGCATTTATCCGTCATCCCGGCGAAAGCCGGGATCCACGGCAACAAATTACGGATTCCCGCAGAATCCTTCACGCTGTAAGATGGATCCCGGCTTTCGCCGGGATGACGGGATTGTGAAACCCACGCACACGGATCGTGTTCTGCCATGGGCGCTGGTGAGCCCGGCGCTTTTCTGGACGGTTGCGTTCTTCGTCCTGCCCTTCCTGGCGATGGGATTTCTCAGTGTTACGAGTGAGGACGGCTTTACACTTTCAAACTACTCCCAGTTCTTCTCCAACCCCAGTTATTACCGGGCGATGACCAACTCGCTGGAAGTAACGGCCATGGTCACCGTCATCTCCATCCTGCTTGCCTATCCCTTCGCCTGGATTCTGGCCGAACGTGTGCCGGAACGCTGGCAAAGGCTCGCCCTCCTGCTCGCCGTTCTGCCGTTCTGGACGTCCTACGTCGTGCGCTCCTATAGCTGGCTTCTGGTTCTCGCCGAACAGGGCGTCATCAACGATGCTCTCACGGGCGTTGGCCTTGTCGCGGAGCCCGTGCAGCTCGCCAACACGCGAACCGCGACCATCATCGGCTTCGTGCATTTCTTCGTGATGCTGCTCACCCTCACGATCTTCGCCAGCCTGAAGCAACTGAGCCCGAGCTACCGCAAGGCCGCCGCCGATCTGGGCGCCGGTCCCCTGCGCGTTTTCCTCCACATCATTCTTCCGCTCACTATCCCGGGCATCATGGTCGGCGCCTTCCTCACCTTCGTGCTCGCCATCGGCGATTACATCACGCCGCAAATCCTCGGCGGCAACAACGAGCTGCTCATGCCGCAGCTCATCATGATGCAGATCGGACGGCGCGGCGATTTTCCCTTGGCCTCCGCGCTCTCGCTCATTCTCATGGCCGTGGTGACCATCGCCTATATCGCCTGCGCCCGCTGGCTCAAGATCGAGCGCGCCTGATGCGAGTCATTGTCAAATTCTTGCCGGTGGGATACGCGGCCCTGATCTATGCGTTCATCTTTCTCCCCGTTATCGTGCTGGTGGTCTTCTCGCTGCAATCGACCGCCTTCCCCATTCCGCCTTTCACCGGTCCATCGCTGCGTTGGTATGAGGCCGTCCTGGGCGATGCACGGCTCACCTCGGCACTCCTGAATTCGCTGCTCGTCGCAGCACTCTCATCTTTCGCCGCGGCAGCGCTCGGCTTTCTGGCGGCATGGGGCTTTGCCCGTTTCGCCCTCCCCGGCAGCGCCTTCCTCCGGGGTCTCATCACGCTACCTCTGACGGTGAGCTATCTCATCATCGGCATGGGCCTGCTGGTGCTCTTCAATTGGGCGGGCCTTCCCAAATCGCTCACAGCCGCGGGCATCGGCCACGTAGTGATCAACCTGCCCCTGTGCTTTGCCATCATCTACAGCCAGATGGGCGACCACCAGATCAACATCGAACGCGCCGCCCGCGACCTCGGCGCAAAAGAATGGCAGGTCCTGCTGATGGTGACGCTGCCGGTGATGTGGCCAGCGATCTTCGCCAGCCTCTTCCTGTCCAT